>JAURNF010000012.1 GCA_030830285.1 Candidatus Kapaibacterium sp. | reverse complement strand
GCTGTGATGATGTGGTGTTTGATACCGTGGTCGGACCCCTCCGTGTTGGCGAAGAGGTGATCTGGCTCGTGCCAGAGGGCTGTGTGCAAGGACACGAACGTGTTGCATGTCGCACGATTCACACGCGCATCGAGGGAGCAGACGATCGGCCGGAGAATGATGTCATTGCGACGCGCATCACGATTCCTCCGGTGGCAGGTATGGTGATGATCAACGAAGTTCTTGCGCAACCTCGCACTGGTGAATGCGACCTTGTCGAGATCTGGAACGGCACGTCCGATTCGGTGGATCTTGCCGACTGGGTGATCGAGACCACGCGTGGTGTGCAGTATCGATGTGTTGCGCCGCTGGTTGTGCCGCCGAGCGGGTTCGGCGTGCTATGTGCATCGATGTCGGCGGCATCGATGCAGACCGTTGTGCCGCGCGCGCGGACGAGTCCAACGCTTGCGATACAGCAAGAGCGCGAGCTCATTGTGCTTTGCACTCCCGAGGGTCTGCGCGTTGATAGCATGTGGTACGACAGGTCGTACCATCATCCGCGTATTGGAAGCATCGACGGCGTGTCGCTCGAAAAGCGGAGTGAGCATATGCGTAGCGAACAGTCAGCCGCATGGACGTCGTCTGCCGCACCTGCGCGCTCCACGCCTGGTGCACGCAACAGCGTTGCACGTGACGGTTCGTCGAGTGCGACGCTTGCAGCGTATCCATCGGTGATATCGTCTGATCCAATGCACGGTCAGTCCACAGCGCAGATCGTCTGGCAGATACCCTTTGTACAGGCGCGGGCGCGCATCGACATCTACGACGAGGCTGGATTTGTTCGTCACACGCTGTGTAACAGCTGCTTCATTGCAGCAGAGGGCAGGTATGCCTGGAATGGCACGGATTCGGCTGGACGGAGGGTCGAGCCCGGACCCTACATCGCGTCGATCCTGGCCGTTGATGCAAATACGACGGACGTTGTACGCGGACGCTGCGTGGTAATCGTTGCGGAGTAGTGCTGCACACAAAAAGGTAACATGCGCCATTGCTGGCTGTTCGGTAGCTTCGTACCATGGCAAAGCGCACCACCAAAGCTACCAAACGTACCTCGGCAGGACATTCGCCGACCGCACATCAGATTGATCTCGACGATGAGTCGCTCTATCTCAACCGTGAACTCTCATGGATCGAGTTTAACAAGCGCGTCTTAGAAGAAGCCGAGGATATCACGCATCCGCTCCTGGAGCGACTCAAGTTCCTGGCGATCTTTTCGACGAATCTCGACGAGTTCTTCATGATTCGCGTCGCCGGATTGCAAGAGCAGATCTACTCCGGCGTCACCGAGCTCTCGTCCGATGGGATGACGCCCCTTGAACAGATGAAAGAAATCCGATCACGTCTCATTCCGCTCTACAAGCGGCAAGCTGACGTGTGGCGATCAACCATCGTGCCGGCGCTGCAGCGCGAGGGCATCCACATTCATCAGTACGACGATCTGTCAACCGAAGAGCGCATCGAACTCGAGCGTGACTTCGTTGACAACATCATGCCGGTGCTTACGCCCCTTGCCCTTGACCCTGGGCATCCCTTCCCGCGCCTGCTGAATCGCTCGCTGACGATTGCGTTCCAACTCATCGACGAGCAGAGCGATGATGACGATATCAAGGTGGCGGTTGTGCAGCTGCCTTCGGCCTTGCCGCGGTTGATCAAGTTGGCACGTACGGGTGGACACCACTATGTGCTGTTCGAGGACATCATTCGTGCTCACGCAAGCATCCTGTTCCCCGGACTGCGCGTCGAGGAGAGTCACCTCTTCCGCGTAACGCGCGACGCCGATGTCGACATCGCAGAGGACGAAGCGAATGATTTGATCACAGCTGTTGCTGAAGGCATCCGGCAGCGCCGCTGGGGTACTGACGCCGTGCGCATGGAGATCAGTCCGGACATGCCACGCAAGCTCACGCAGTTCTTCACGCGTGCGCTCGAGTTGGAGCATTCGGATGTGTACAGCGTGGATATGCCGCTGAACCTGCAAGACTTTTTAGCGCTGATGCAGCTCGACCGTCGAGCACTCAAGGATGTGCCGTTTACGTCGCGAAAGGTTGCAGAGTTCGAGCGCGACGGCACGAACATCTTCGAGGTGTTGAAGGATGGCGACATCCTTGTGCACCATCCGTTTGATTCGTTTACGAATTCCGTTGTGCGCTTTATTGAGGCAGCTGCGGAAGACGCGAACGTGTTGGCAATCAAGATCACGTTGTATCGCGCGGGTGGACGTTCCCCGGTGATCGAGGCGCTCAAGCGTGCTGCGACACTTGGCAAGAACGTTACCGCCTTTGTTGAATTGAAGGCGCGATTTGATGAAGAGACGAACATCCAGTGGGCGCGTGCGCTTGAGCAAGCTGGCGTGCACGTTGTCTACGGCGTGATGGGCTTGAAAGTCCATTGCAAGGTGTGTCTGGTAGTGCGCAAAGAAGGTGTGAACGTGCTCACTTATGCGCACGTTGCAACAGGCAATTACAATCTGGGCACATCGCGTGTGTACACCGACGTTGGGATCTTCACTGGACGTCAGGAGTTTGAGCGCGATTTCGTGCATCTGTTTAATCTGCTCACCGGGTACTCACGACATGCCTCGTGGCAACACCTTGGTGTTGCACCATTAAATCTGCGCTCGACATTTCTCTCGCTGATCGATCGTGAGATCGCGCACGTGCAGCAGGGAGGTAAGGGGCACATCATCGCCAAGATGAATGCGCTCATCGACACGACGATTATTCAGGCGCTGTATCGAGCATCGATGGCTGGTGTTAAGATCGAGCTCATCGTCCGTGGTGTCTGCGCGTTGCGACCGGGAGTACCCGGGGTGAGCGACAACATCACGGTGCGGAGCATTCTCGACCGATTCCTTGAGCATAGTCGCATCTTCTGGTTCCGCAATGGGGGAGATGATGCGCTCTTCATTTCGAGTGCAGACTGGATGGGGCGGAACATGGACCGGCGCATTGAAATTGCGTTCCCGGTATATGACACGAAGGTCAAGAAGCGATTGCGCGAGATACTCAAGGCGTATCTTGCCGACACGGTGAAGACGCGCGTGCTTGATTCTGACGGATTCTACCGTCGACTTGCGCAAGGTGATTCGCCGTTGCGCTCGCAGCAATCGTTCCTCCCATCCAAACGTCGGTCGTGAACCCAACAACAGCACTCGCACTCAGATATGTTCGCCCTCGTCGATTATCGGCGATCGGACTCATTGGTGGTATCTCGGTGGTAGGCATTGCCGTTGGCACTGCCGCCCTCATCATTGTGCTGTCGCTGTTTAACGGGTTTCGCAACGTTGCCATCGACAGCATGACCAGCTCGGGTCCGCACCTGCGCGTAATGGGGCGTCCACCAATCGATGTGCGCGAGATCGGTGGTGCGCGCCTTGTACAACCTGTCTATCAGTCCACACTCGTTGTGCAGTTGCCCGGCCGTTCCACTGCCGCGCGAGCGCTCGGAATTCGCAACGAACTTGCTGAATACGACGTAGCGCGTGCAACCATGATCGGAACTGCCAGCGTTGAGAGTCGCGGTGGACTTACTGGTGCTGTGATCTCGCTCGACATCGCCGAAGCGCTCAACGTATACATCGGTGACACGCTGTCGCTCATCGCACCCGAGGCAATTGAATCATCGCTTCTTACGATGTCGATTCCGTCTGGATCGCGTGTGCAGGTGCGTGGAATCCTCACACCCACAGCAGACGGCGCGTCGAGCGCACCGCAGATGTACGTTCTTGATTCAGTTGTTGCCACCATCGCTCCCGCATCGACAACGCGATACACGTACATCCGTCTCGACGATCCTCATCGTGCTGAAGATGCTGCACAAATCATGCGTGCAAGGGGCTTGCAGGTTGAGACGTGGCGCGACCTGCATCGGACAATGTTCGACATGATGCGTCTTGAGCGTATAGGATCGTTCATTGTGTTGTCGCTCATCGTAATCGTTGCTGCGTTCAACATCCTCGTATCGCTCACGCTCGGCGTAATGGAGAAGCGTCGCGACATTGCCATACTCAAGGCTATTGGAGCAACCGACCGACAGGTCCACCGCATCTTTCAGCTTCAAGGTCTCGTGCTTGGCGTGGGCAGCGTGCTCGTTGGCAGCATCGTAGGCGTTGGTCTCTGCATTGGCCAGCGCACCTTCTCGTGGATACGATTCGACGTCACGCAAGGCTATGCGATTCCCGCACTCCCGGTGGATGTTCACGCCATCGATGTTGTAGTGGCTGCATCCATTGGCATCATCCTCGCCATTGTTGCCTCGCAATACCCAGCACGTCGTGCTGTGCGAGTTGTGATTGCCGATGCAGTAAGGCGATAGGTAGGAGGGCGCTCACTCAACACAGGCGAGCATGCGGAGGGTGAGTTCGTCGCACACGCGGTAGCCTTCAGCAGTAAGTGTGAGGTGCGAACCGGTATCGCGAACAAAGTCGGCACTCATCCAGTCGGGAAGATGCTCGGCAAGTGCTGTGCGAATGTCGATGCCGAACCGCTGTTGTACTGTTGCGATGGGGATGCCTTCGGCACGAAGCGTGCAGAAGAGAAACTCTGTGAGCTGTTCGTTGGTGCTGAGCGTTTCGCGATTTGCTTCGGGAAGTTCGTTTGCGTGCACCTTCGCTGTCCATTGCGTGAGCGATCGGTGATTCCAATACCGCGTGCTGCCAAGAAGTCCGTGTGCACTGGGTCCGACAGCGGTGTACGACTCGCAGAGCCAGTACGTGCGGTTGTGCATGCAACGCTTGCCAGTACGTGCGAAGTTGCTGACTTCGTACTGTTCGTATCCAGCGCGTGTAAGGGTGTCGATTACGAGCGCATACATCGCTGCATCAACATCTTCTGATGTGGGGGTTACAAGCCCCTTCTTCATCTTCGCAAAGAGCGGTGTGCCGTGTTCGTAGATGAGCGAGTAGGCGCTGATATGATCTGGTTGCAGCGCAAGCATGCGCTGGAGGTTGTACTGCAATGTGTCGTAGGTCTGACCCGGCACGGCGAACATGAGATCCATGTTGACGTTCTCAAATCCAGCTGCTCGTGCAAGTGACATTGCTTGTGATGCTTCATCAGCCGAGTGTATGCGATCGAGAAACTCGAGCTCCGATGCCGTGAAGGACTGCACGCCGAAGGAGAGTCGGTTGATGCCAGCTGCGGCATATCCCTGAAGCGTTTCTGCAGTTACCGTTCCGGGGTTGCACTCCATGGTCCACTCTGCATTTGCTGCAACCGCTACATGTGCGCGTACGTGGTTGACGATACGTGTGAGTGTTGCAGGCGAGAGGAGTGACGGCGTACCGCCACCAAAGAACACCGATGTTACGGGCGTCGTCGATGAAGTGTCTGTTGCATCATCTGCGCGCATCGTGATTTCACGCAGAAGCGTCTCGACGAATGCATCGATGTGCTGCGTGGTTTCGAGACTGTAGAAGTCGCAGTACGAACACTTCTTTTCGCAGAAGGGGATATGGAGGTAGTATCCGCGCATTACTTGATGATCTGCAAGAGACGATCCCAGCGTATGTGATCGGCAGGGTTATTCGGTGTATCGCCGTATGACCAGTACACAAACAGCGGCGAGCCAACAATGTGATCGCTCGGCAACATCCCCCATGAACGTGAGTCGTACGAGTTGCTTCGATTGTCGCCCATCACAAAATAGTGGTCGGGTGGCACGATGATTGTCCGTGCTCGCTCCTTTGGCTTAAGAAGCGGGTCGAACGGCGGACGTGCCTCAGGCGGTGTTGGTTGGAGCGCGTCGTTGATCGTGATCGACTCGTGCGTGAGCACGAGCGTGTCGCCAGGCATTCCTACGACGCGCTTGATATACAGCTCGTCGGGATTGAGAAGCGACTCACCCTTGCGAAGTGAATCCGGAAGCGAGAAGATGATCACGTCGCCACGACGCACATCGCGCATGAGGTAGGTGATCTTGCTCATCACGATGTAGTCACCATGCAGAATGGTGTTCTCCATCGAGTGCGAGGGGATTGTATATGCGCTGAGCACAAACACACGGAGCGCAACGGCAATACACGCAGCAAAGACTGCCGTGAGGGCGAGATCGCGCCATCGGATAGTCGAGAGCCGGTGGCTATCCATCTTAGTTGATGATCGTCCCGATGCGACTCCAACGAATGGTTCCGAGGCGCTCGAAGAGCGACAAGCGCTTGCCGCTTTGGAGATCGTCGGGCTCCCATGACCAATACACAACCATTGGTGTGCCGACGACGTCGTTCTCTGGGATAAAGCCCCAGAAGCGTGAGTCGGCAGAGTTGTCGCGGTTGTCACCCATGCCGAACACGTAGTCGCGCTCAACGGTGTACGATGTCGCTGGCTGTCCGTCGATGGTGCCGGTGCCGAGATTGACCGTGTGGCCTTCACGACGGATGAATGTTGCCCACTCGTAGAGCGATTCAGGTGTGAGTGGGATTACGTCGCCTTGCTTTGGAATACGGATCGGACCGTAATCATCGCGCGTAAACTGACGTCCAGGAGGGAACGAAGCCGGCCGATCGTATTCATGACGTGCCGTACGCTCTTCGGCGCTGTACGGCGCAAACTGTCCGTGCTCCGGAAGTGGACGCTCGATGCCGTTCACAAACACGCGTCCACTGCGAATCTGTAGCGTGTCTCCCGCAACAGCGATGCAACGCTTGAGGTAGTACTCGAAGTGATCTGCCTTCACATCGTCGCGGTTGCCAGGAAAGATGAAGACGATCACGTCGCCATGATTCGGAGCAGACAGCGGCGGGAGCTTGTAGAACGGAAGGGGGAGATTGAGAAACGGAATGATCTGCGGTGTTGATGGACCGTAGATGAACTTGTTGACAAAGAGGAAGTCGCCGGCCATCACCGTGCGCTCCATCGATCCCGTTGGCACGGTAAACGATGCAAGGGCGAGTCCGTTGATGATGGTCACAACAGACACGGCCCAGACGAGCGTCTTGATCCATGCTACAACATGTTGCGTAAACGTCTCAGGCTTAGGCGCATTCAACCGAGCACGACGTCGACGGATAAGCCACTGTCCGAACGGACCGAACTTGCTGTAGATGGTTTCGATGAGCGACATAGCTTCTTAGTCAATTGAGAGAACTGCGTGGAATGCTTCCTGTGGAATCTCCACCTTGCCTACTTGCTTCATGCGCTTCTTGCCTTCCTTCTGCTTCTCGAGGAGCTTGCGCTTTCGAGAAATGTCGCCGCCATAACACTTGGCAATCACGTTCTTGCGAATGGCGCTGATGGACTCACGCGCGATGATCTTCGAACCAATCGCTGCTTGAATCGCAACCTCGAACATCTGACGTGGGATGAGCTCCTTGAGTTTGGCGCACAACTTCTTGCCCCACTCGTGTGCCTTCTGACGGTGAACGATCGATGACAGCGCATCGACTGGTTCGCCGTTTAGGAGAATGTCCATGCGGACAAGCTCGCCTTGCTTGTAGTCGGAGTATTCGTAGTCGAGCGATGCATACCCACGCGTATTGGACTTCAGCTTGTCGTAGAAGTCAAACACCACTTCCGCCAGCGGAAGGTCAAACGTCATGTCAACACGATCTGCAGACAAGTACGACTGACCCAACATTGTGCCACGACGGTCCATGCAAAGCTTCATGATTGTGCCAACGTATTCCGATGGCGCAATGATCTGTGCACGAATGAATGGCTCTTGAATTTCCTTGATCAACGTTGGATTCGGCAATTGCGATGGATTGTCGACCCAGAGAATTTCATCGCGTGTGGTGATCACCTTGTAGCGTACGTTCGGTACGGTGGTGACGATCACTTGGTTGAACTCGCGCTCGAGACGTTCTTGGACGATCTCCATGTGGAGCAGACCAAGGAAGCCGCAGCGGAATCCGAAGCCGAGCGCGCTTGACGACTCAGGCTCAAAGCTAATTGCAGAGTCGTTCAGCGAAAGCTTGCCGAGTGCTTCGCGCAAGTCCTCGAAATCATCACTGTCAGCCGGGTAGATACCCGAGAACACCATCGGCTTCACTTCGCGGAAGCCTTCAATAGGGTTCGTTGTTGGATTGTTTGCAAGTGTTACGGTGTCGCCAACCTTGGAGTCTTGCAGACGACGAATTGCCGCCGTGAAGTACCCTACGTTGCCTGCTTCGAGAATGCCCGTGCGTTGACGTTGCATGTGCAACACACCAACCTCGTCAAGGTCATACGTCTGGTTCGTGTTCATGAAGACGATCTTGTCTTTCTCCTTCATCGTGCCATCGAACACGCGCACGTTTACAACAACACCGCGATAGGCATCGAAGATCGAATCGTAGATCAGCGCGCGCAGCGGCGCCTTCGGATCGCCCTTCGGTGGTGGGATCTTCGCAACAACAGTTTCGAGAATTTCATCGATACCGATGCCGGCCTTGGCCGACGCAAGGATCATGTCTTCTTCCTTGCAGCCGATCAAGTCGATCACTTGCTGCTTCACGTTATCGATTGTTGTCACGGCACTTGGCAAATCGATCTTGTTGATCACCGGAATGATCTCAAGTCCTTGATCAATCGCCATGAACAAATTCGAAATCGTCTGTGCTTCAACGCCCTGTGTTGCGTCAACAACCAACAGCGCACCCTCGCACGCACTCAGCGAACGCGACACCTCGTAGGAGAAGTCCACGTGACCCGGAGTATCGATGAGGTTGAGCTTGTAGGTCTCACCATCGTTGGCTTTGTAATCCATCTGGATGGCGTGGAGCTTGATCGTAATGCCACGCTCCTGCTCAAGAGGATTATCGTCGAGAATCTGATTCATTGTCATCTCGCGCGCCGACACACGTCCTGTACGCTCCAGCAGACGGTCTGCCAGGGTCGACTTGCCGTGATCAATGTGCGCGATGATGCAAAAGTTGCGGTAGTTCTTCATAAGACGGCAAAGATACGGAGCAGGAGCACGGCAGGGCTATCCCGCGGTGTGCATGCTGGGAAATCGACCAATTGGTCGGAAATAGGAACAAAAACCCGTAGGTTCGTGTTCTTGATGCTTTCCCACTTTTATCTGAGAATTGACATGCCTAACCCAGATTTCAGCGTCCTGTTCAATGGCATCGATGCCAAGGATCACGTTCTCTTTGGAACGTTCCTGACTGACGACGCACAGTTCCGTTTTGCGAACCACCCAGCGGTAGTTGGCAAGGACACCATCGTGAACTTCCTCGAGGGATGGTTCCAGAGCATCGCCGCAATCAAGCACTCTGACCTCGTTGTGCGTGAAGGCGACGGATTTGTACTCACGGAAGGCACCGTGACATACACACGTCACAGCGGCTCAACACTCAGCGTCCCGTTCGCAAACGTGTTCAACATGGTCGACGGTAAGATCAAGGATTACTTGATCTACGTTGATAACTCGACGCTGTATACTGAGTAAGAATCGGTAGCTGAAACGCATACGACGCAGACAGCGTTACGAAGACATCGTTCATGCGAAGCCCCGTACGTGATGGAAACATTGCGTATGGGGCTTGCAGTATCCGCCCCTCGCCACGCAGCAGCAGATTGTCGCCGATGCGTACGTCAATGTTCGCCGATGCAGAGGTTGAGACGAACGGTTGGTTGGAGGCAGACGTGAACAGGACGTTCCGTTGGTCGTTCATGTGCTCGATGCGTGCTGCCAATTGCATCGCAGGTGATATGCGATATGCCGCAATCGCTCCGAGATACCACACCACGTCATAGCCGTTCAACGTGCGTTCTTGTGCTCCAACGTCGGCCACGGCGACGAGCGTTGTGTTCGTAGCAATCGTCCAGCTCATCCAAAGGTTGCTGTAACACCGCATCTGCTGCTCTTGTCCACGGGGCTGTTCATCACCAACAAAGGTGCTCCAGGTAACGGCGAGATTGTCTGTTGGACGGTGTGTGATGCGTGTGCCGACGGCGATGCCATCGTTGTTGTCGGTGATGCGTTGCCATCCGTTAAGCACATGGAGTGCGATCGTTGTTGACGCAGATTCTTCCCACGTGAGCGATGCGCCGGTTTCGACATACGGCGTAGCATCAGACGCGTAGAGTCGCGACAGCACAAGGTTGTCGCGCGCGATCATCGACTCCGCGCCAATGTGCGATGGGTATACGCCGGCATCGAGCCATATGCCCTCGGTAAGCCGAACGCCGGCCCATGCCTCGCTCAGCCAACGAACAGCTGTATCCGCGCCTGTCCAGAGTACATCGGCAAACCAACCGCTTTGCACAGCGAACTTCCCGCGCACGTGTGTGTTGCGCAGCTCAACGCCTGCGATGCCCTGCATGAGGCCGAGTTGATTGTTCCGTGATGGCTGAAGTGTGAACGCACGCTGGTGGTTTGGTGGTGCGTTGAACGACGATGAATACGCCGCATCAAGCAGCGCATGTACTGTCACGACGGTACTATCGCGCGCAAAGATCGATGGTGCGCTCAGCAACATGACGACAAGTGCAATAAACCAGTGGAACGTTCTAGCGTGTTTCACGTGTGATCACCATGGCAATCGTGCGTTCGTCCGGACTCACCGTAATGCGTCCGATACGTCCGCGCAGTGGAAGTGCTCCCGACACGGGCGCGAATGCCCACGCGCTGCCAGTCTGTGTTGCGAGCACGAGACCGTCGGCTGTGCTGATTAGCACACGACCATCTGCGAGCCATGCGAAGTCTTCCGACCCACGCGGCATTGGAAGGATTGGCGTGCCGTGTTCGTCGCCAACCTTGATCGACATCAAGACCCATCGTGTGGAGTCAGATTTGTCAACGTACGTGAGGCGTTGTTGTGGCGACATTCGAATCGTTCGGCCAATGGATCGTGCGACGGTCACCGACTGACGTGATGTGAGTTCAACCACGCGGAGTGTGTGTGGTTCGCCGCGCTCTTCATTGCCCACAACAAACACTGCAACGATTGCATCGCTCATCCAGCAGTGATAGCCGATGCGACGCATGCCGATGATCGGCGCAATGGCACGTCCGGTGCTGTCGTACCGCCACAGCTGCTGCGACTCTGTGTAGTCTTCTCCCGATGCCGTTGGACGCGCCACGCGCACGACAGACAAACTCCGTCGGTCAGACATCGGCGTAGGCGAGAACTCCGCCTCCGACGTATTCGTTAGCCGCGTACGCACACCCGACGCACGATCGTATCGCACGATGTCCGTGCCGCCGTTGACATCATCAACGTAGTACACGTGCGATCCATCCAGCGAAAACGCTGGCTGGTTGTTGTACCCAGCGTGAGGTGTTATCTCAGCGACAGATGTAATCGCTCCACGCGACGCATCGAACTCCGCCAACACGATCGTTGTCGATGGTAAGGGAGGGATGGAGGCACAGCCAGCGATTGAGACTATTGAGACTATTGAGACGGTGAGACGGTGAGACATCTGTCTCAACCGTCTCAACCGTCTTAATACGCTCGTGCAAACAGCACGCGCTGAGTGCTTGGCTTTCCGGTCTTGATGCACGTGCCTGCTTCCTGAGGGTTGTTGAGCGGGATGCAGCGAATGGTTGCCTTTGTCTCTGTCTTGATGAGCTCTTCTGTTTCGCCAGTGCCGTCCCAATGGGCGCTGAGGAAGCCCCCTTTCTCGTCAAGCAAGCGGACAAATTCATCCCAGGTGTCGACAGGTGTGATGTGCGAATCGCGATAGGCGCGAGCACGTTCGAACATGTTGGCTTGAATCGCATCAAGCAGATCGACCACGTGTGATGTGAGTGACGTGAGTTCGACGCTTGACTTCTCTTTTGTGTCGCGACGTGCAACTTCGATGGTGCCGTTTTCAAGATCGCGTGCACCTAGGCCGAGTCGCACTGGGATGCCGAGCTTCTCGTATTCAGCAAACTTGTAGCCAGGACGGTTCTGATCGTCGGTGTCGACCTTTACGCGCACGCCCTTGCTGCGCAGATCGGCTGCGATTGCGTTGGCGCGCTCGAGGAGTTCAGGTGTTGGCTTTGGAATCGGAACAATCACCACTTGCGTTGGAGCAAGACGTGGTGGAATCATCAGACCATCGTCATCAGAGTGTGCCATCACGAGCGCACCCATTAAGCGTGTTGACACGCCCCATGACGTGGCCCACACATACTCGCGTGTGTTGTCCTTGGTGTTGAACTGCACATCAAATGCCTTAGCGAAGTTCTGTCCGAGGAAGTGCGATGTTCCAGCTTGCAGCGCCTTGCCATCCTGCATCAGTGCTTCGATGCAGTAGGTGTCTTCCGCGCCAGCGAAGCGCTCGTTGGCTGTCTTGACGCCCTTCACAACTGGCATGGCCATCCATTCTTCGGCGAACGTCGCGTACACGTCGAGCATCTTCCGTGTTTCTTCGATTGCCTCGTCGCGTGTTGCGTGTGCGGTGTGACCTTCCTGCCAGAGGAATTCTGCTGTGCGCAGGAACAGGCGTGTGCGCATTTCCCAGCGCACAACGTTTGCCCATTGATTGATCAGCAGGGGAAGGTCGCGATACGAATCGATCCAATCGCGGTAGGTGTTCCAGATGATCGTTTCGGATGTCGGACGAACGATGAGTTCTTCTTCGAGCTTTGCGTCTGGGTCAACCACGACGCCTGAACCGTCTTCGGCGTTCTTCAGACGGTAGTGTGTGACGACGGCGCATTCCTTTGCGAAGCCTTCGACGTGTGCTGCTTCCTTGCTGAGGAAACTCTTCGGAATGAAGAGCGGGAAGTAGGCGTTCACATGGCCGGTGTCCTTGAACATGCGATCGAGTGTATCGCGCATGTTCTCCCAGATGGCGAAGCCATAGGGTTTGATCACCATGCAGCCTTTTACAGCTGAATAATCTGCGAGCCCCGCCTTACGAACGAGGTCGATGTACCATTGTGAATAATCGTCGGCGCGAGAGGTAATGTCTTTGCTCATGAAGCAAAGATAGAAACCTTACTTCGGAGTCTCGAAGAGGAACACCAATTGTCCATCCGGCGATTGAAAGATCGCGTTTGCGATGCGCTTGTCGGACGTTGGAATCTCTTCGATTGGCTTCATGCCGGCATTCTTCAATCGCTCGATGCGCACTTCCATGTCAGGCATGAAGTACGTGAGCGCCATGTTGGCGATGTCGCGATCTTGATGGATGCCAATCTCGCATGCCTTGTCGGCCATGTTGACGAAGGGATACGGCTTTGTTGCCTGCTTTGTTGGAGCAAATCCAAGGTCGGCCCACCACTGCTTCTCCTGCGTGACCGATGCAACGCTGGTGCTGTACTCTTTGAGTTCGCCGCAGAGGGGGTTGGGTTCCTTTGTTGGTGCGATGTCGGGTTCGATCGCTGCCAGGCGTGCTGCTACGTGCACGCCGCCGGGGGAGCGGAAACGTAGTTCGCGGTAGGTTGGACCCTGCAGATCGACGTTGACGCCGATGAGGAGCGAGTCGAGTTGTTCCTTGAGTCGACTCAAGTTTGCGCACCGATAGGCGATGATCGGAGAGGGCTGCGAGGCACTCACGAGGGTAATCGTCACCTGTCCGTCGCTGAGCGTTATCGCAGAGTCTGCGCGTTCGCCTGCGAGTTTGCGCGGTGTGAATCCCATGCGTGTCCACCAGGCCATTGACTGAAGGAGATCCTTCGAGCTCATTACCAGGCGCGTGTGCTGTCCGATGATGGATGCAGCGCGTTCTGCGGGTGGACGTTCGGCGAGTGTCGAATCAGAAAATGTTGAGTCAGCTTGAGGTGCTGCGGTGAGCAGCGCACTGCTCCACAGAAGCACAACGAGTGTTCGCAAGATCATGGTGGTGAATCTCCTGAGAACAAAGTAGGGTGTGATGAAGGAATGGTGATGCCAACATGTCGATACGCGAGCGGTGTGGCGATACGTCCGCGTGGGGTTCGCTGAAGGAAGCCTTGCTGAATCAAGAACGGCTCGTACACTTCTTCGAGTGTGCCGGCTTCTTCACCTACGGCCACAGCAAGTGTTGTTACACCAACTGGTCCGCCGGAGAACTTCTCGATCAACGCAAGAATGATCCGTGTATCCATTTCGTCGAGTCCGAACTCATCGACGTCGAGCGCTGTAAGTGCCATACGTGCGATGTCGAGCGTGATCACGCCGCTGCCGCGCACATCTGCGAAGTCGCGTGTGCGACGCAGCAGACGGTTTGCGATGCGCGGGGTGCCGCGTGCGCGGCGTGCGAGTTCTTCAGCGCCTGCGGGTTCGATTGCGGCACCGAGCAGACCAGCGCTGCGTGTGATCACGCGCGTAAGCTCAGCAGCATCGTAGTAGTCGAGTCGGTTCGTGATGCCAAAGCGCGAGCGTAGTGGTGCGGTGAGCAGACCCTGACGTGTGGTTGCACCAACAAGGGTGAAGCGTGGCACGGCAAGTTGAATCGAGCGTGCGGCCGGACCCGAGTCGATCATGATGTCGAGACGGAAGTCTTCCATGGCAGAGTACAAGTACTCTTCAACCACGGGCGACAAGCGATGAATTTCGTCAATGAAGAGAATGTCGCCTTCATCGAGGCTCGTGAGCAGACCTGCGAGATCGCCGGGCTTTTCCAGCACCGGACCCGACGTGATCTTGATCTGTGCCTGCATTTCGCGTGCGATGATATGCGACAGGGTCGTCTTGCCGAGGCCAGGCGGACCAGTCAACAGCACGTGGTCCAGTGGCTCGCCACGACCGCGTGCAGCAGCAATGAAAATGCGCAGGTTCTCGACAATCTTCGGCTGGCCCGTGAAGTCATCAAAGGCTTGAGGACGCAGCGCTGATTCGACGTCTTCGTCGCTGCGGTGCTGCGGATCTGTATGTTCATTCGAGCGAGCCATGCCGCGAAGATACAGACCTTACCGTCCGCCGGCGTACATGTTCGATGCAGCCACGGCTACAATACCATCATAGCCACCATAGTCGAGTTCGCGGTAGTAAGCGAATGCAACAAAGCTGTTCGATGCCGATGCCGTGTTGCCTTCGAATTCTTCGTACGAGATATCCGTGATCTGTTCCGTGTCCGCGTCGAGGCGGCCAGTCGCGTACAGATAGTTGTGACGTCCACGTCGGATCCAGTTGCGACAACGATACAGGCGGATGTCTTCGTCGTAGTACATCAACCACGACCGGTCCGGCTTCCACTGATTGAACGAACCCACCACAACAACATCATCCTCGCTTGGTCCGCCCGGTGCCGGATCGAGGAGGATCTCGACAGGGATGTATTCATCATCACGCGTTGCGAGGCCGCGCGTAATCATCGCGCCATCGTCTGCTCGCTCCAGGAACATGCCATTGCGACGCAGGTCGCTCAGCGGCATTCGCACCGGCTCGCCCGTTGACGGGTAGCGACTCAGATCCGTGAGGTCCAACACGCGGTATTCGTTCTGAGCTGGGATGCGTGCAAGACGAAACACCTTGCCTGCTTGCAGCATGCCGACCACTGCGTTCTGTCCGTCGGTGCGCAACATCATTGTTGCATCGGCCTGTTGCGACACCAACATCGGTTCTGCCCAGCGATGATTGCGATAGAACGTCACCGTATGCAGGTTGTTCGACAGCAGCGCATTGGTTGGGTCGCGCAGCAGCGCCTCGATCGTATATGCAATCGAGCTCACGCGCTTACGGGGCTCGTAGAAATCCGTCATGAAGTTCAAGGCCATTGACGCGCGCTGATCGACCACGAAGATGCGTGTCTCGGCGAGCTTCGCATCTGTTTGCGCGTCGTGCACTGTGACCAACCAATTACCACTGAACCGCAACGTTGTTTGTGCGTTCGGGATTTGCATCGATCCGCGATAGCGATAGTAGCGTGATCGTTCTGGGGCTAGAGCCCAATCGACCAAGCTCGTGCGGAGTGTCACATCAGTCAGAAACCCGTTCTCATCCGGCGTCCAATCGGCCCGACAGTGTGTGAGTCGAGCATAGACATTGGGGATTGCTAACGAAGCAACATCAAACTCAATCGTTGCAAAGGGGCTACCCAGCGATGCATCGCCAGACGCGTTGAGCATTACGATTGGTGGGAGACGCTCGTTTGTACCGCCGTAGGCGCGAATCATCCGAATGCGTGGTGCGTCGTCAGCTGCGGTTGCCGCATATGTGACGAGCATCAACAGCACAGCGGCGAGGCGCATCATCCCCGACGAACCTTCATCGTCTCGCGTGCCTTCAGGCGATTCTCGCGACGCATTGCTGCATCGTCGTAGCGGTGGCGTTCGTCTTCGGTTTCCGGCTCCAGTGGTGGTGCAGGAAGCGGCTTGCCGTATTGATCAATGGCCACAAACGTAAGGAATGCTTCCGACGTGCGTGTTTGTGTGCCGTTGAGTGGATCTTCACGCCACACTTCCACATACACTTCCATCGATGTCTTGAATGCACGTGTGAGCAGTGAGCGAATATGCACGACGTGTCCGAGCTTGATTGGCTCGTTGAAGCTGATTTCATCGACGGATGCAGTAACGCAGACCTTGCCTGAGTGACGTTGTGCGCTAAGTGCAGCGGCGATGTCGATCCAGTGCATCAGACGTCCACCCAGGAGATTGCCGAGGTAGTTCGTGTCGTTTGGGAGCACAAGCTCTGTCATCACGACAAGACTTTGTGATGGAGTCTTCATGGGAGTTCTTTCTCGAGCGTTGCAACTTCATCGCTCATTTGTGGGTCGCGCACTAACCGTCGATACGTTGCTAGTGCGGCACGTGCGTCGTCAGTTTTCTCTTGGTCGATCAGAATCCGAAGCTTCAGCACCAGTGCTGGCTCCAGCCACTTTGTATCCGCGTATTCATCAATGATCGCATCGAGATGGATCAAGGCTGCGCGGCGGATCTTCGTGTTCATGTAGTGCTCGGTGATGAGCCAGTACTTTTCGGCGAGACGATTGCGCAGTTCATGGATGCGGACAGCCGCTTCGCGTGCCAGCGAGTCGCGTCCGTACATCGTCTGAAACTCGGAGTACGCTTGAATTGCTTTAATCGTATTCTCTTGATCGCGGTCGGCCGGAAGTGAAATCTTATCGTAGCACAGACCCGTCTTAAACATCGCGCGTTGGACGAATTCGCTGGACGGATAGGAACGTCGCATCAAGTTGTAGTTGAATGCCGCCATGATGTACTCACCGCGCTCGAAGTTGATCTCGGCCAGGTAGTACTGTGCATCATCGGCGTACTGTGATGCTGGGTATTGCAGCTTGATGACTTCAAACTTCGACTGTGCTTCGAGCCATTCGCCGTTGTCGTAGGCCTTCTTTGCTTCACCGAAGACATCGTCAACCGTTTTCTGTTTGGTTACCGAGTTGGAGGATGAGCACGCAACGATGAGCTGCAGTGCAGCTGCAATGGCGATGAATGTGCTAATGCGAAGTCGATTCATGTGCGCAAAGTTAATATCCCATCGAGAGCAACTGGGCGCGATCGTTGCGCCAGTCGTTGCGAACCTTGACGTACAACTCCAAAAAGATTGGCTGTCCGAGGTGTTCTTCGATGGTTGCTCGTGCAATTTCGCCGACCTGCTTCAGTGCCGACCCCTTTGCGCCGATGAGGATTGCCTTCTGGTTATCGCGTTCAACGATGATGTCTGCAGCGATGTACCACTTGCCCCCTTCACGCTCCTTGAACTCGGTGATCATCACCTCGGTGGCGTACGGGACTTCTTCGGCGAACTTGGCGAAGATAGCTTCGCGGATGAACTCGGCAACGAAGAAGCGTTCTGGTTGATCTGATACAACATCGTCGGGATAGATGAAGGGGGCTTCTGGTGCGAGCTCGCAGATCATCGCAACCAGATCCTCGACGTAGGTGTTGTCCTTTGCGCTAATCGCAATAGCCTTCACAAACAGTCCGCTCAGGCGCGCTTGCTCCATCAGTGGGAGTGCCTCTTTGCGTACCGGCAGTGCATCCATCTTGTTGAGCACCAGAATCGTTGGACGCTTACGACGTTCCAGTTGTGGCACCCACAATGGATCGAGCACTGAGCCACGTTCGACAGCCATTGATGCATCGACCACCACAACAACAACATCTGCTGCGTCGAGCGACTCGTCGATGTAGCCCATCATGTGTCGCTGAAGCGAATAGCGTGGCGCCAGCATCCCTGGTGTATCGAGAAACACCAGCTGTGTATCGTCTTGAGTATGAATTCCAACAACGCGCTTGCGTGTGGTTTGCGGTTTCGACGTAACGATGCTTAGGTGCATGCCAAGGATGGCATTCAGCAGTGTCGACTTACCCGCATTGGGACGTCCGATGATGGCCACCGTTGCACATTTCGTCACGCGGCTTCTTCCGGTTGTTGTTGGGGCGCGAAGGTCACATCAGGATGTGCCGCAAGGTATGCTTGCTCACGATCGATGATATCGCGCACGGCTGGCTTCATGAACTGATCTTCTGGGACGAAGCGCGCGAGTGCGCGCGCGAGAATCACCGCAGCTGCCTCGATCGGCATTGAGCGGTTGATCAGGATTACGCGTTGCTCGTGGACCACGCATGCGCCACCGCGGAAGGTGCCCGACTCGCGGCGGACTGAATATCCGAGGGACTTAGCCAGGGCAAGAAGTTCGTCGAAAAGCTTATCGGCCTTCATGAGCGTGCGTTCGAAACAGAAGATTGAACCAGTGGACGGAGTGTGATCACAAGAAGGATAGTCAGCGCAGCCAGCATCGACATCCCAATCATCACGTTCACAGCCGTTGTTGTGTAGCGGTACAGGAACACGCGCAGGATCTCTGCTGGTTGTGCAAGGGGCATCCCCGACGTACGGTCGAACAGCGTCCATAGCGTATAGTCTTGCCATGCAACGTACGCTTGAACAGGGATCAGGAGGGCGAAGAGGATCGTGGCCATCATCAGATAGCCATGCGTCCGATACTGGGAGCGTAGCATCACTGCCGTGCCCAAGCCACCCACTGTGGCAACGCCGAACGCCCAACCCGTCCACCCACCCAAGAGGGTAAACAGCCAAATCGTATGGAGACGCACCTCTTCCGAGTGCGTCGTCTTCAGTTCGAGCGTCCCAGGGACAAATACATCAAACCCAACAACCATCCGCGTGATGCTTGTGCCAAACCACACAACACCGCCAAGCGCGAACAGGGTAATGAAGAGTTTAAACCAGCGTGAAGAAACCTGCATGCCGCAAGATACGGAGCTCGGGGGGACCTACTTCACTTCCCAATACAGCTCGCGGCGGAGCTTCAGGATCCACTCCTGCTCGAGACGTTGCTTCTTCTCGAACGATGCCATTTGCTCGAGCTGCTTGTAATCGTCGTCCACCGAGGGCTTGTGCGCTGGGATGAGACGCTTGCGATACAGGATGTGATAGCCAGGCTTCGTTGGATCGGCTGCGTACGGCATTGGGTCCGACACGCTGCCGTCCTTGAGCGCGTTGATGGCGCTGCGCATGTCCTCTGGGAGACGCGAGAGTTCGATCTGACCCATCGCACCGCCAAAGCCTTGTGTCTCGCGCTCGTCGCTGTACTCACGTGCGATCTTCTCGAAACTATCGCCTAACTCGACAGCCTGCTTCATACGCAACAGTTGAGCCTTGGCAGAATCGCGATCTGCTTCGCTCTGACTGACGCGAATAAGGATGTGCCGCGTAGTCATAGTGGTCGACGTCTTCGAGATGAGCTGGATAACATGCCATCCGAAGGGCGATTCAACGGGTGCGGAGATCTCGTTCGGACTCAGCGCGAAGGCAGCGGCTTCGAAGGACGGAACGAACTTGCCCTTTTCCACCGTGCCCAAGTCGCCACCATTGGCAGCACTCATTGGGTCGGCCGAATGCCTGCGCGCAAACTCGCTGAATGATCCACCCTTGACGATTGAGTCGCGGATGCGTAACGCGAGTGCTTCGGCTTCCTTGTTCTTCTCAGTCGAGGGCTTGACGTACTTCACAATGTGGTAGAGATCAACACGCTCAGGGATCGATGGTAGCGAATCGCGGTACCGCTCGTAAAATCCCTCAACATCAGCACGGGTTGCCTTGATGTCGGCGAACTGCTTCTGCTGCATCTTCTCGACAAGTAGACGCTTGCGGATCTCGTCGCGAAACTCACGACGGATGCGCGCCATGCTCATGCCATACATGTCTTCAATGCGCTTTTCAGAGCCAAACTGCTGGATCAACGATTGCAGTTGATACTCCATGCGCTGCGTGATCTCATCCTCTGTCACCTCGACACTGTCCTCGATGGCCTTGGTCATGATCAAGCGCTCGTTGATGAGCTGATCAAGCACGGCTTGACGCAACGCGGGATCCTTGCGGCTGACCTTTGGATCGCGCTGCGCCATGATTTCCATCTGTCCATCGACGTCTGACTTGAGCACAATCTCACGTCCAACAATCGCAACAATGCCCTCCATGGAATCCTGCGCACGCCCACGAAGTGTGAGAATGCTCAAGAGGATGATCGTTACGATGATGAGATGGGTGCGCATGGTGTGCCGACGTAGTTAGTTCTTCGAACGTGATGTCTTCGATGCCGTCCAGATGCCGTCGATTGTCTTTGTGTTGTACACAACTGGGTGCTTGACACGCACGCCCGACAACCATGCTTCGGTGAGACGCTTCTGGAGTGCGTCTTGGTATGCAGGCGCAAGCTCTGTCAGCGCGTCGTCGAACGACTTCTGCTGCGGTGCTACCGGACCGTCGTATCGAATGACACTCCAACCGGCATCACTTGGGAATGGACCAATGATGTCGCCAACCTTGGTTGTTGCAGTAACCCTTTGTGCAAGCTTCGATGACTTCGGTGATTGCGCGAGTAATGAGCCCTTACGATCACGTGCGCCCTCGCGCTGTGTGTACTCTGCAGCAAGCGTTGCAAGATTCTCGCCCTTGCGTGCGCGCTCGGCAATTGCCTTTGCCAACGAGTCGTTCAGGAGATAACACTCCGTGAGATTGACCTTTGCTTCGGTCATCCAACGTGCACGCGTTGTGTCGTAGAACGCACGTGCATCCACTGTGTCGAAACGCAGCTTGCTCCACACTTCCTTCTCTTCGACCTTGAAGAGAAGAATCCCGTCGTTGAACTCTTGCATCAGCGATGCAAAGTCTGGATAGCGAACTTCGAGATCCTTCGTTGCTTGCTCGAGTGCAAGCGGGTCGCCAATCTTGTTGATGGCACGATCGAGTCCAGCACGATTCAACGTGAATCCACGCATGTCGATGCGCAGACGCAGTGAGTCGGTGAACTGTCCGATCGTAATTGGACCGCGTGGCATGGTGTAGATCACCTTGTCAGACATAAACGGTGTGACCTTCCGTGCCCATGTTGTGTCTTGCGTGTTCTTCGTTGAGTCGATCGCTTCGAGGAACATGGCAAGCGCCTCAGGCACCCAGCGATATCCAAGGGCGTTCTTTACCGAGTCGAGCACCATGCGCTTGTCTTCTTCGAAGTACAGTCGACGGTACGTGCGCTTTGCAGCATCGCGCTCAACGCTTGCATCTGCGCGCTTTGTAGAGTCGTGCACGATGATGTGTGTTCCAAAGAGCGTCTTGACCTTGCCCGAGATCTGTCCATCCTTGAGTTGGAAGATCGCTTCTTCGAACGCAGGCACGAGTCGCTGTCCGTTTGCTTCCATGCCCCCTGAGCGCGAATACGTGCTACCCAAGAAGCCACCCTTTGCAGCTGATGCCTTGTCGTCTGAGTATGCCTGTGCGAGATCTGCGAACACATCGCCCGTGCTTGTGACTCGTCGCGCATTGAGTGCAGCTTGTTGTTGTGCTGGCTTCAGCGCAAGGATCTGCAGCAGCGAATCTGCAAGCGCATCCGTTGCAACGCTGTCACGTCCGTCCTTTGCTTGAAGCAGGATGTGTCGGAACTTCACCTGCTCACGTGGCTCTTCACGCAGAACCTTTACGATGAAGTAGCCAAAGCGTGAAGTCACTGGCTTTGGTGATGCCTGACCTGGCTTGAGCGCGTATGCTTCGTCTTCAACGGCCTTGATGATGGTTCCGCCAGAAATCCATGGAAGCATGCCGCCATCCTTAGCGGTTTCCTTGTCGTCCGACGAATCGCGCGCAAGTTTCTCGAAGTCTGCGCCTGCATTCAAGGCAGCGATAAAGCGCTCTGCCTTGAGGCGGCTGCCAGTGGTATCCCACTGACGTGTTGCGTGATCAGGAATCGCCGAGAGAATGATGCCAATCTTGAGTTCCTTTAGGCGGCGCTGTGCGAGCAGCTCAACGCGCTTGTCAACGACAGCTTTGTCGTAGAAG
Organism: Candidatus Kapaibacterium sp.; assembly: GCA_030830285.1. GTDB lineage: Bacteria > Bacteroidota > Ignavibacteria > Kapaibacteriales > Kapaibacteriaceae > UBA10438. The sequence continues at coordinate 13,829 of JAURNF010000012.1, read as the reverse complement.
AATGTCTCAGAAAGCAACCGACGGTTGTTTGCGAGATCGACCTTGACGGCTGAATCCTTGTGAATGCCGCGATCCTTCGCATCTGCTACCTTCAAGCGGTAGTTCGTGTACAGACGTAAGAATTCCATCGCTGTATCGCGGGGTACCGACGCGAACGGTGTCTCGCGACGTGTGAGGTTCTTCTGAAACGCACGTTCTACATCGCCGAGGGTAACATTCTCGGAGCCGACGGTGGCGAGTACTGTTGAGGGGGCGATTACACGCGAGGCATTCTTCTTCGCCTTCTGCGCAGATGCGCCAGAGGTAAGAACAAGGACGCTCAACACGAGCGTTGCTACACGAATCGTCGTCATGGCAGACTTCGTCATGAAATGTTGCACGATCTAGAAGTGATGGAAAGCAGACGTCCAAGACGCCCGAACGGCAAATTTAGTTAGGGCAGGCTTAGCGCACGCCCAGACGGTGGCTAATCGACGAGGGCGGTGGCCACTTTGTGAATATCGCCAGCCCCCATGGTCAGGACGACGTCGCCCGGTTGGAGCATGCCCGAAATCTGTCCGGCGACATCCACGACGTTGGGTACATAGTGCACGCTGGAATGTCCAAGAGCGCGTGCAGCCGTGGCGAGAAGCTCTCCCGTGATGCCTGGGATTGGCTGTTCGCGCGCTGCGTAGACATCGGTGAGGACGACGACATCGGCCTCGGCACAGGCACTGGCAAACTCGTCAACGAAGTCACGCGTTCGTGTGTACGTATGGGGTTGGAACACCGCCACCACTCGACGTCCCGGCCAGCCGTTGCGCGCTGCGTCGATGGTCGCGCGAATCTCCGTTGGGTGATGCGCATAATCATCGATGACAAGCACGCCGTTGCGCTCGCCACGCAGCTCGAAACGACGGTAGACGCCGCCAAAGTCTGCAAGTCCGTCGCGAATCTTCTCGAACGCAATCCCGCAGCGAAGCGCCATCGCGCAGGCCGCCAGAGCATTGCGCACGTTGTGCTCGCCCGGAACATGCAGCATGATCTCGCCGCGATCGACACCATTGACTGTGAGCGTGAAGGTCGTATTGCGCTGCGTGTAGACGATGTTGGTGGCACGTACCGTCGCATCGTCCGATGTGCCAAAGGTCATGACCACGCGTGAGATCGACGGAAGGATATCACGAACGCCTTCGTCGTCGATACAGACGCAGGCCGTACCGTAGAACGGTACCTTGTTTGTGAATTCGCAGAACGCTTCTTTGATGTCGTCGAGATCGCTGTAGATATCGAGGTGGTCTGCTTCGACGTTGGTGATGATGGCGATCGTGGGTAGAAGCTGCAAGAAGGATCTATCGTACTCATCTGCCTCGAGCACGATCCAATCACCGTGACCAAGGCGAGCATTGGAGCCCCCTAACCCTTTGAGCTTGCCGCCGACGATGACCGTTGGGTCCATCCCTGCCTTCATCATCACGAGTCCACACATGGATGTTGTGGTGGTCTTGCCGTGCGTGCCCGCAATGGCCAGACAGTACTTCAGGCGCGACACTTCGCTGAGCATTTCTGCACGACGAATGATCGGGATCTTCCGGTCGAGCGCGGCACGCGTCTCTGGGTTGGCGTCAGGGCGAACGGCACTGGAATACACAACCACTTCTGCATCACCAAGGTGATCGGCGCTATGTCCAACACAAATGCGAGCGCCCAACGAAGCCAAATGGTCTGTGACCTCTGTACGGTGGAGGTCCGAGCCGCTAACGCTAAAGCCCTGCGAAAGCAGGATCTCGGCGATGCCGCTCATGCCAATGCCGCCGATACCGACGAAGTGAATGTGCCGTACAGAAGAAAAAACCATGAGCGAAGTTACGGTAGCGATGCTAACTCAGCATCTCCAAAAGCACAGGAAGCCATAGCTCCTCGGAGATCATACCCATAGGGCGAATGAGCCGCTGTTTGTCAATAGCACGCAGTTGGTCGAGAAGAATCAACCCTCGCTTCCGCTTAAACGTCACTTGGGGTCGACACCCAAGTGGGTGAGATTTTGACGTGAGTGGAGCGATAATCACACGCGGCAGCGCCGCATTCATGTCGCCTGGCGAGATGATGACAGCTGGACGTGACTTACAGATCTCTGTGCCAATGGTTGGATCGAGGTTGACCCACCACACTTCGCCTCGTTGCAGCGATGGAGTGGCATTCCTCATTCCCACTCCCACTCAGGTGCGTCGTCGTCAATGCGGATGCTCTCGAGCTCCGATGCGTCGTTCACCGCAGTCGGGAACCATCCCTGCCGTGGTGCCGAAACTGCAGTAATCACAATCCGATTATCGACGATATCAATCTCGACCGTGTCGGTCATGTTGCACTCTTTGAGGAATGATGCTGGAATGAGCACACCGCGGCTGTTGCCGATCCTACGTAAGGTGGTTTTCATGGTGCGAAACGTGACAAGGTGAACGAGACTGCAAATGTACTAACAATGTTAGTACATGTCCTCGCGCCGATCCTTGAAGATGTCGTTGATGCTGTTGAACGCCTTATCCCGTGTTTGCTCGGGATGGAGTTCGGCAATCACGATTGCATCGCCCTCGGCAGGGGCATCGGCCAGCACGCTGCCGTTGTACCCATAGATCGCGGATTGTCCGTTGAATGCTACGTCCTCGCCTGCGTTGTGTTCAGCCCCAGTGCGATTGGCAACAGCCAGGTAGACCTTGTTTTCGAATGCGCGCACAGGCATGGCCATGCGCCAGATGTGCGTGACGAGGTTCGATGGACATACGATGAGGTCGGCACCCTGCAGGGCGAGCGCGCGTGCGCTCTCCGGAAAGCGCCAATCGTAGCAGATCATGGTGCCGATGGTACAGTCGAGATGCTCGATGTAGACGGTGAAGAACCCACTGTTGCCGGGGGTAAACCCGAGGGTTTCCTTGTAGAAGAGATGCGTCTTGCGATACACGCGCGGTTGTGCGATGCCCTTACCTGCGATGAGTGCTGCGTTGTACATCATCTCGCCATCGCGTTCGGCAAAGCCGCAGACAACGACCTTGCCGCTGCGAGTTGCTGCGTCAATTACTCGCTGCGTTGTTGGTCCAGCGAGCGGTTCGGCAATGCGTGTTACCTCGTCATGTCCCAGGTGAAAGTACCCGCTCGTTGCGAGTTCAGGGAACACGATAACGTCGGCATCGATCTGATCAATGTGGTTGACGATGATCTCGGTGTTGGCATCAAGGTTGCCAAACACGGGTGCGAACTGAACGCAGGCGACGCGCATCAGAAGGTCGTCGTGAAACTGAAGATTGGCGTGTAGGGCGTGCCGCTCAGACCAAGTGCTGTGTTTGAGCCGGACGCCGGCAGGATTGGATCGGCAAGATTGAAGATCTGGCTGCTGAGCAGGTGTACGCCGTAGGCAATACCTGCACCGAGTGCATAGCCCGCCAAGATATCGGTGAGGAAGTGCACACCAAGATTCATGCGCGCGTAACCAGTCCAGAGCGCCCAGCCAACAGTGGGAACGATGACGTACCACTGTGGATAGCGCAAACTCATGGTTGTTGCGAACGCTGCTGCGCCGGCGGCGTGACCCGATGGCATGGAGGAGAAGTACTTGTCGTTTCCTTCTTCGCCGTTCTCGATCATCCCGGCATACTTCTGATACGGACGCTCCCGGTCGATCGCCATCTTGAGTCCGAGCACAGCGCCATATGTGATGCCCAGCGAGATGAACTGCTGCAGACCCGTTTCTGCCATGTATCGCTTATCCGCAGATGGTGCATCGATAAGTGATGCTGCTACGCCGTAGACGTACATCGCAGAAGGGATGGCGATGTAGATCGGCTGTGCTGCATCCGACACAAAGCGCGATGAATTCTTGGTCGATTCAATCTTGTTGAGGTCGTACCCAATCCGACCCTCCCAGCTGAATGGGTCGATCGATTGCGCAGACATGCTAACGCTGGCCAGAATGCAGATGCTAAGGAGAAGTGTCTTCATGCACGCAAATGTATGATGCGACGTATTTTCGCACGTGATAAATGTTGCCATTGTCGGTGCCACAGGTCTTGTCGGCCGCACCATGCTTCGCGTGCTTGAAGAGCGCGCGACCCCCATCTCGTCGCTCACGCTCCTTGCGTCTGCGCGCAGCGTTGGCACACAGTTGCCATTTCGTGGCGAGATGCTCACAGTACAGGAACTCCGTGCCGACAGTTTCGCTGGTATCGATGTTGCGCTGTTCAGTTGCGGCGGCACGCTCAGCACGCAGTTCGCTCCTATAGCTGCAGCCGCGGGCTGTATCGTGATCGACAACTCAAGTGCGTGGCGGATGCATCCAGATGTTCCGCTTGTGGTGCCGGAGGTGAACCCCGCCGACGCATACACGCACAACGGGATCATCGCGAACCCCAATTGCAGTACGATCGAGCTTGTCGTTGCCTTGCAGCCAATCATTCAACGATGGGGTTGCCGACGTCTTGTTGTAAGCACGTACCAATCGCCAAGTGGGGCTGGACAGCAGGGGATAGACCAGCTAACGGCCGAACTTGCGGGACGTGAACCGGAGCGTCGGATCACGCAGCATCGTCTGGCAGGGAACACCGTGTTCCATACAATCAACGCCATCGACGAATCCTCGGAAGAGGAACAGAAGATGATTCGCGAAACACGTCGCATTCTTCACATGCCTTCGCTGCGCATGGCAGTGACATGTGTCCGCGTGCCTGTTGTGGGTGGACACGGCGAATCGATCGCGATTGAAACCGATCAGCCGTGCACTCCCGATGACGCACGTGCACTGCTCGCATCGTCACCCGGCGTTGTTGTGCGTGATGAGCCGCAGAACGGCGTCTACCCAACACCCGCAGAAGCTGATGGAACCGATCCCGTATACGTCGGACGAATTCGTCGTGATGATAGCGTCGAGAACGGTCTGCTGATGTGGATCGTCGCCGATAACCTTCGAAAGGGCGCGGCAACCAATGCCGTGCAGATTCTTGAACTCCTTCAACACACTACATGAATTCCTACGTCGTGATCATGGCGGGCGGCTCTGGTGAGCGCTTCTGGCCGGTGTCCAGGATGCGCAAGCCAAAGCAACTTCTTGCGCTGACATCGTCTTCGATGATGATTGAAGAAGCGATTGATCGCATCGCACCACTGATTCCGCATGAGCGCATCCTCATCATCACAAGCGAAGTACTCCAACAGCCATTGATTGACGCGCTGCCGGGAATTCCGTGCGAGAATGTGATTGCTGAACCAGCAAAGCGAAACACTGCACCTTGCTTGGCGCTCGCATGCAGCGTGATTCGTGCGCGTGAGAACGGCAACGACGCGTTGATGGCGGTATTAACTGCAGACCATTTCATTGGGAATGCCGATGCGTTTCGTGCTGATGTGTCGCGTGCGTTGACCTTCGCATCAACGTATGACGCGCTGGTGACGATTGGTATTCCACCGACACGACCAGAGACGGGGTATGGGTATATCCATGTTGGCGAGCCAACGGTTGTCTCTGGTGTGTCGCATGTTGTTGAGTTCAAAGAAAAGCCGGATTTGAGCACAGCCCTTGAGTATGTGCGCAGCGGACGTTATGTGTGGAACAGCGGGATGTTCTTCTGGCGCACCGAGGCGCTTCGCTCTGCAATGCTGAACGTGTTGCCCGATGTTGGCAATGCAATTGATGGGCTAACCGCTGACCTTGCGGCTAACGATGCAGGGCATATGTCGGAGATGTTCCACGCACTGCCAGACATTTCGATCGATTACGGCGTGATGGAGCGCTCAACCAACGTGCATGTGGTACCAGCGACGTTCCCGTGGGATGACGTTGGTTCATGGGATGCGCTCGAACGAATGCGCCCGCTCGACAACGCACAGAACGTGGTCGACGGCGTGGTTACTGTTGTTGACACCGAAGGTTCGATCATTGTCAATGCACACGGAAGCGCGCACACGGTAACAACCGTGGGGCTGCGCGACACGGTGGTTGTCGTGACTCCTGATGCTACGATGGTGTGTCCGAAAGATCGCGCGCAAGACGTGAAGCGCATCGTTACTACGCTGCGTGCACAGGATCGTCATGACATCCTCTGAGGACGATATCCAGCGTAGCGCGTCTGCGATCATTGCTCGTGCGTTCGATCTCGACATCGATGAGCAAGATGCGTATCAACGTATTCGCGAGCAGGTGCTCAATCGTATCATCGAACTGCTCACACGTAACCCTGAAAAGCTGATGGCGATTCTCTATCGCATCGACGTCCCAGAGCCGCTGGTCTCGTCGATCTTCGCTACATCGCTCCCACCGGATGTGCCCGATCAGCTGGCAGACCTTGTCATGGAGCGACAGCTCGCAAAGGCACGCACGCGTGCCGAGCACACTCGCGCAGCGCGTAATGAATCGCATGGCGATACTGAGGAATTGCAAGCATGAGTACGGCACTTGTCAACGTTGATTCACTCGTCACGATCAATGCGCACGGAGCCACCGAGAAAATCGGTGCTGCGATGCGTGACATTGGTGAGATTCATAATGGTGCAATCATCTTCGACGATGTGATCCGCTGGATTGGTCCGTCGAGCGAGGTGGATCAGCACATCACAGATGACACAGAGGTGATCGATTGCTCAGGCAAGACAGTGCTGCCAGGGTTTGTTGACTCACACACGCATATGGTGTTTGCGGGCTCTCGCTCGCACGAGTTTGCTCGACGTCTCGCTGGAGCAACGTATGCTGAGATAGCAGCTGAAGGCGGCGGCATCCTTACCACCATGCGTGCTGTGCGCGAAGCAGATGTCGAATCACTGCTCGATGTTGGCGATGCATTGCTTACATCGGCGCTGAATCACGGCACAACAACGGCGGAAATCAAGAGCGGTTACGGACTCGATACTAACAGCGAGCTGCGTCTGCTGGAAGCAGTCGGTGAGTTGCAGCGCGGACACGAAGCGCGGGTGCTCGGTACGTTTCTTGGTGCACACGCCGTGCCTCCCGAATGGAAGCACGATCCCGAAGGCTACGTTGATCTGGTGATCAACGACATGCTCCCACGCGTTGCCGAACAGGGCATCGCTTCGTTTTGTGACGTCTTTGTTGATGCAGGCTTCTTTACCGCAGAGCAGGGTGAGCGAATTCTGCGTGCAGGAATCGCGCACGGACTTCGTCCGAAGATCCACGCCGATGAAATTGCACTCGTTGGTGCTTCGCAGATGGCTGCGCGTGTTGGTGCAATCAGTGCTGATCATCTCGAACACAGCACAGCTGCGGAGATTGCTGCATTGCGTGATGCGGGCGTTGTGTGTACACTCCTGCCTGGCACTGCCTACACGCTTGGACTGCCGTTCTCCGATGCTCGAACGATGATTGATACCGGAGCTGTGGTGTGTATTGCCACCGATTGCAATCCTGGCTCGAGCTTCTCAGAGAACATGCAGATGATGCTCTCGCTCGCATGTAGAAACATGCGCATGAGTGTCGAAGAGGCGCTCGTCGCGTCAACGTTGCATGGCGCACGCGCCCTCAATCTTGCAGCACACCTTGGTTCGCTCGAGGTAGGCAAGTGGGCCGACATCGTCGTGTACGACGTCCCGTCGTACAAGGACATCGTCTATCATTATGGCGTAAATCACGTCTGGAGCGTGTTTGTTGGCGGCAACGAAGTAGTCTGATAGCCCACTGCAGTGGTACTTTTGTACATGATTCGTCTGTACAACACCCTCACCAAGTCGATTGATCCCTTTGCTCCGCTTCGCGACGATGGAGTACGCATGTATTCATGCGGACCCACCGTGTATGATGTGGCGCATATCGGGAACATGCGTGCATTCCTCTTCCCGGATGTCTTGCAGCGCACCTTGCGCGTGATAGGGGGCTACCCAGTCCGTTGGGTGATGAACGTGACCGACATCGACGATAAAACGATTCGCGACAGTTCGGTTGGGTCTACCCGGTGGCGCGCAGAAATGGGCGAACAGACGTCAGATCCGATGGAGAATCTCCGTCGTTTCACATCGTTCTTCACACGCGAGTTCCTCGCCGACCTGCAGACCTTTGGTATTGAAGTTGATCGCATGACGAATCCGCGTGCGACGGACTACATCACACAGATGCAGGAGCTCACGCGCGACATCCTCGCCGCAGGCTATGCCTACGTGAGCGATGGTTCGGTGTACTTCAATGTGGCGGCGTACTCCGCAAACCACACATACGGACGCTTGTTTGCGATCGATACGCAGAACTTCCGCGAAGGTGTTCGCATCGATGCTGACGAGTACGATCGTGAGTCAGTGAGTGACTTCGTGCTCTGGAAGGGGCGCAAAGACGGCGAACCATCATGGGACTTCGAGATCGACGGACAGAATGTTCCTGGACGTCCGGGATGGCACATCGAATGTTCGGCGATGTCGCAGAACCTGCTCGGACTGCCGTTCGATATTCATACGGGCGGCGTCGATTTGCGATTCCCGCATCACGAGGATGAACTCGCGCAGTGCACTGCTGGATATCATGTGCATGACCAAGCATCTTTCTGGATGCACAACGAGTTCCTCGAAGTCGAAGGCAAGAAGATGTCGAAGTCACTCGGCAACTTCTACACGATGCGCGATCTGATCGCACGCGGCATCGAACCAATCGACGTGCGCTTTGCCATGCTGCAAGCACACTATCGGGCCGTGTTCAACTTCACGTTCGACGGAGTAACTGCCGCACGCACTGCGCGTGCAAAGGTGCAGGACTATGTGTATGATGTTGTCGATGTAGCTGGTTCGTTGCACGCTTCAGCATCAGACGGGGTTGGCCAGCAGCTGATCGACACTGTTGGTCAGGCGCTCGCTGACGACGTGCACACACCTCGTGCACTTGCTGCGTTGTTTGTGTTTATGAACGAACACCCTGCGCGCGCACTCACCCCAGCAGATGCAGCATCGGTTGTGGACGCATTGCGTGTTGTCAACGAGGTGTTCGCCGTTATCGCAATTGAAGAACGTCCAACACTTGTTGTGCCTGATGACATACGTGCGCTCGCAGAAGAACGCTGGGCTGCACGAGCAGCAAAGAACTGGTCAGAGAGTGATCGTCTGCGTGACATGCTGAGTGCCAGCGGATGGACGATGAAAGACGGCAAGGATGGCTACACACTTGAGTCTGCGAAGTAATGCACTCCATTACCATCATCGGACGTGGTCGCGTAGGTGGTGCACTTGAGCAGCGCGCCATTGCGGTTGTACACAGCGTTGTTGCTATCGATCGTGCCTCGTTTCCAGGATGGTGTGAGCATGCCACGCCGTTGGGTGATGTTGTGGTGATTGCAACAAAGGATGATGTGTTGCCTGACGTTGTCGCCGAGATTGCTCGCGCAAAGGCAAGTGCATTGCATGACGTTGTAGTGATGCACGTGAATGGATCACTCGGTGTCGAGGCGTTGGCACCCTTGCGCGCATGTGGTGCGCGATGCGCAGCCGCACATCCGTTCCAGACATTTGGCTCGAGCGATCCAACGGCGCTCGACGGCATTGGGTGGGGCGTTGAGGCAGATGATGCAGCGTGGGGAAGTGTGCGAGACCTGATTGCGTCGCTTGGCGGTGTTCCGTGGCGCTTCACAGACATGACGCATGAGCGTAAACGACGCTATCACGCAGCAGCAGTTGCAGCATCGAACTTTACCTATGCGGCATACGAGCTTGCGCGACGTCTTGCTGCTTCGGCCGACATCCCTGCTGATGTCTTCCTTGTGCCGATCATGCAGCGGACATTGCAGAACGCTTCGACTGCCATTGCCGACAACACGGCGTTTGCTATCACCGGTCCGCTGATGCGAGGTGACATCGACGCTGTGCGACGTCAGTTAGAATCAATCCCTGCGTCCGACCGACAGTTGTATTGCCATCTCTCGCGAGCATTGCTCGACGTTGTGGGAGCAAATTGGGATGCTGCCACGCGTGCCGAAATGGAGAGTGTGCTCGGAGGTTAACGAGCGACAGCTTCGCGCATAGCCTTGAGATTGTCAACGACGGAACCTGAGAACACACCGCTTCCCGAAATCAGAATCGAAGCACCGGCATCTGCAGCACGACGTGCATTGTCGATCTTGATGCCACCATCAACTTCGATCTCCACGTGGGAGCACCCACGAGTATCGAGCCACGAGCGAAGGCGCTCGCAGCGGGGAAGGAATGACTCGATGAACTTCTGTCCGCCATACCCTGGGTTAACACTCATCAACAAGATGAAATCGGCTTCGCCAGCGGCTTCGAAGGCGTATTCAAGAGGTGTGGCTGGGTTAAGGACAAAGCCAGCTCGCTTGCCAAGTGCCTTGATTCGCTGAAGCGTGCGGTGTGCATGGATCGTTGCTTCTGCATGAACGCTGATCCAGTCGGCCCCAGCTTCGGCGAACTGCTCGACCTGGTGATCCGGATTTGTCACCATCAAGTGTACATCAACAGGGAGCTTGCTTGTGCGTTTGATCGCACGTACGAAGTCTGGACCATATGTGATTGGTGGCACGAAGTGTCCGTCCATCACATCGTAATGCAGCAGATCGGCGCCCCCTGCCTCGCATGCGCGAATTGCATCGCCCATGTGGAGAAGGTCGCAGGAGAGCAGTGAAGGAGCCAGTTGAATCATGATGCACCGTGAAGAAGCAAGTTGAAGAGATTCATCACCGTCCGCCGAAGGTAAGTCCGACCAACACGCCATACGGCGTGCGTCCGCCCTCGTTGGAGTAATGCGAACCAATAATCATACCATGTAGGTTTACCCAGCGTCCTACTTGCCACGTGCCGGCAACGCCGATAACCGAGGCAAGACCAAACGTCAGTGTCGGATCGGAAAACACATCGAACCCCGTGATGCCGCGTGTCGAGCCCATGCCAAGTCCAGCTTGGGCAAATGCAAATGCACCGAGCTTCTGGTCGCCAGCGAACCACCACGTTGGACCAAGTGTGAGCGCCAGGACGTCACGTTCCCACACGCCCATGGCACGAAACCCAACGCCGAACCACCAACGACGATCGTCATCAGTAGCAAACGACGACATCAAATTGAACCCGCCATTCGGGAAATCCCGCTCTTGAGGAGTCCACGTCCGCATGATCGAGATTGTTGTGAACGAGGTGGTCTGACCACCAGTACCGTCAAGTTCATCCTGGGCAATTGCTGCCTGCGAAGCGAATGCTGCGGCTGTGGCCAAGAGCAGGATGGAACGAAGTATCAACATCATGCTGCAAAAATGCGTCATTCCGACATGCACTCGGTATTTTTGCTTCACGTATGGAACCTACCGCACAACCTCGCAAGATTATCCTGTCGGGCATGCAGCCGACAAACAACCTCACCATCGGACAGTACTGTGGGGCGCTCCGCAATTGGGTGGAGCTGCAGCATCAGTACGATTCGTTGTTCTGTGTTGTTGATCAACATGCAATCACTGTGCGTCAAGAACCAGCCAAGCTGCGCAAGCGCACGCTTGACGTAGCTGCGATGTACATGGCAGCAGGGATTGATCCAGAGGTTTCGACGCTCTTCGTGCAGTCATCAGTGCCCGAGCACACCCAACTTGCGTGGGTGCTGGAGTGTCTCGCGGGATTCGGAGAAGTTTCGCGCATGACGCAGTTCAAGGACAAGAGCGCGCAGCATGCTGACAACGTGAATGTGGGATTGTTCACGTACCCCGTGTTGATGGCGGCAGACATCCTTCTGTACAATGCCGATCTCGTACCAGTGGGTGAAGATCAACGTCAGCACCTTGAACTCACGCGCAATCTAGCCGAGCGGTTCAACTTCCATTATTCGCCGACGTTTACGGTGCCTGAGCCCTACATCCCAAAGGTTGGTGCCAAGATCATGTCGCTCCAGGAGCCCGAGAAGAAAATGTCGAAGTCGGATGTCAACGAAAAGGCAACCATCTTCCTGACAGATTCAGATGCGGAGATTCGTGCGAAGATCAAGCGTGCGGTAACCGATAGCGGCACTGACATTCGTTTTGATGCTGAGCGACGCGCAGGCGTTGCAAACTTGATGACGTTGTATCATATCACAACCGGTGCGTCGATCGCTGAGATCGAACAGGAGTTTGCCGGGCTTGGGTATGCGGAGTTCAAGGAGGCAGTTGGCGAGGCAATCGTTTCGTTTATTGCTCCTGTTCGTTCGCGCTACGAGGCCATCCGTGCAGACGAGGACACGCTCAAGGCAACACTTCGTCGCGGTGGCGAGCATGCGCGTGATCGCGCGCGCAAAACACTGCGCAAGGTGTACAAGAAAACCGGATTCGTTGAATTGTAAGGAATCGCTCGACGATGCCAACCTATGACTATGCATGCACCACGTGTGGTGCAACCTTTGAAGTGTTTCAAGCAATGAAGGACGCGCCCCTCACGACGTGTCCGCTGGATGTGTGTACACAAGCCGATCCCGGACATGGCGTTGTGGAGCGTCGCATTAGTGGTGGTGGTGGTGTGCTCTACAAAGGTGGCGGGTTCTACCTCACCGACTACGTGAAGAAGTCGGGATCTGGTGGAGAGGGCGAATGACCCTTTCTCTTACACCGATGGGTGATGGTTCGTCACCTGCAGGTGAACTCCTCAATGGTCTCAATCCATCGCAAGCACAAGCTGTTCGCACCACAGAGGGTCCGGTACTGATCATTGCCGGAGCTGGTAGCGGAAAGACGCGCGTACTCACATTTCGCATTGCCTATCTGCTGCGTTCCGGTGTTAACCCGAACCACGTCCTAGCGCTGACCTTTACCAATAAGGCTGCGCAAGAGATGAAGGAGCGGATTGCACATCTCGTTGGCTCAAGCACAGCTCGCGGCATCTGGGCTGGCACGTTCCACTCCATGTTTGCGCGTATTCTGCGGCAGTATGCCGATCGTATCGGGTACACTTCATCGTTTACCATCTACGACACCGACGATCAAACGGCGGCGATCAAGGCCGTGATGAATCAGCTTGGCGTGTCGCAACAAGTGCTGCCTCCCAATGGCGTGCGCTCGCGGATATCGGGTGCGAAGAACTCGATGATTTCGTGGCAAGAATACTCGCGCAATGCCGACTCAATTGCTGAGAAGCAGACAGGACAGATCTTTGAGGAATACGAGAAGCGTCTTACGCAGTCGAATGCGATGGACTTCGATGACTTGCTCTTGAACACCATCAAGTTGCTCGAGCATCATCCCGATGTTCTTGAGTTGCTCCAGGATCGGTTCCGCTATCTCATGGTTGACGAGTATCAGGATACCAACCGTGCGCAGTATCACGTTGTGCGCATGCTCGCGCAGAAGTACCGCAACATCTGCGTGGTGGGTGATGATGCGCAGAGCATTTACCGTTGGCGTGGCGCTGATATCCGCAACATTCTCGATTTCGAGCGCGACTATCCCGAAGCGACGGTTGTTCGACTCGAGCAGAATTATCGATCGACGAAGACAATTCTTGCTGCCGCCGACAGTGTGATCAAGCGCAACACGACGCAGTTGAAGAAGACGTTGTTCACCGACAACCCAGAAGGTGAGAAGATCACCGTGCTGGCATGTCGCGACGACCGGGAAGAGGCCGACATGATCGCACGCGCGATTGCAGCACGTGTGGCCAAGTACGGGTATTCACACAAGGACGTTGCCATCCTCTACCGGACGAATGCGCAATCGCAGGCATTGGAAGATGCGCTGCGCCGCTCGAACACTCCATACCACATCGTAAGTGGAGTAAGCTTCTACAAGCGCAAGGAAGTCAAGGACGTACTTGCGTATCTGCGGCTCTTGGTCAACCCAAACGACACAGAGAGTATTCTTCGCATCATCAACGAGCCAACGCGCGGAATCGGAGCGACCACGCTCGAACGTGTGCAAGAGTTC
>JAURNF010000011.1 GCA_030830285.1 Candidatus Kapaibacterium sp. | reverse complement strand
CTGGAGCGCTTGCTGCAGCAGCAGCCGTAACAGGAATCTTCAGATTCTCGAGATGATTGAGAAACACAAGTGTTGCCCAACCGCCCTGCGACCAACCACTGAGGAAGAACGACGTTGGCTTGTAGCCGACTTCGTTGAGAATCACCTTCGCAGTGTAATACATGTCAACGCATGCCTGTTGCGTACTTGCTTTCACGAGGTAGCTATCCGGTTCGTCGGAAAGCCCCTTGCCAAAGTAGTCTGCAGCAACAACGATGTATCCATCACCCGCGAATTGCGCAATCATGAGTCGCGTTTCGTATGACTCTTCAGGATATGATGGAACGGCAGTTTTCGAAAACACTGTGCCGTGCTGATACATCACGACGGGGAGATCCTTGCGCGAAACATTGGGCACTGCGATGAGACCCGATGCGCGCGTGCGACGGTTCATCTGCTCGGGCACTACCGACATGTAGGCAACACGATAGAGGTTGACGCTATTCTTCGCAGGTGCGAACGTGACGGTGTTGTCGGGTGCAAACTCTTGAAGCTCCTTTGTCAAGATGGAGTTGAGTCTGTCGACGCTGTATGTTCCGAGGAACTGATAACTCACACCAGATGGAAGTTCGACCGACTTCATGTCGGGCTTCTGAGCGAATGCGTACGTGCTTACGCATGTACATATGATGAGGGCGAGCAGATGACGCACGAGGGGTCCTGAGGAGTTGCTTGAATGATTGGACGGATCAAACCTATGACAAAACTATGACGCGGATGCCGGGGACTATACGTACCCGGAATGCACGTGTGCGTTATCTTGCCGGCTCATCCTCCACAGTTCCTTGGGCCGGACATGTCGTCGAGTACGAGAGAGTTCTTGGGTCACCCAATCGGGTTGTCGTACCTGTTCTTCACAGAGATGTGGGAGCGCTTCAGCTACTACGGCATGCGCGCACTGCTTGTGCTGTACATGACGCAGTACCTGCTGATCAATCCATCGCTGACTGATAGCGTGATTGGATACACGGCGCTCGCTGGATTCCTGCAAACACTCTTCGGCGACCTCTCTGTTCTCGATGCGTCGTCGCAGATCTATGGACTCTATACCGGGTTTGTGTACCTGACGCCATTCCTCGGCGGCTTGGCTGCTGACCGCTATCTCGGAAAGACGAATGCGGTTTATGTGGGTGCGTTCCTGATGGCGATCGGACACTTCTTGATGGCGTTTGAGGCCTTCTTCCTGATTGCATTGCTCTTCCTCATTGCAGGCAATGGTCTCTTCAAGCCAAACCTCACGGCACAGGTAGGATCGCTCTATAAGCCAGGTGATCAACGTGTTGATAGTGCGTATACGATATACTACATGGGCGTAAATCTCGGCGCATTCTTCTCGCCAATCGTCTGTGGCACACTCGGACAGAAGGTCGGCTGGCACTATGGCTTCGGAGCAGCAGGTATCGGTATGCTTGTGGGCACTTTTGTGTACTGGATGGGTAGCAAACATTTGCCGAAAGAAAACCAAAACGTCATAAAGGCAACAGCGGAAGAGGTCGAAGCAGGTAGTTCAAGCTGGGTGCGTCCACTGATCGTGATCGGCTATCTCTGCTTTGTGAACATCCTTTTCTGGGGTGTGTTCGAGCAGCAAGGCAACGCACTTCAAGTGTGGGCAGATGAAAAGACAAACTGGAGCATCCTCGGACTCGACATTCCATCATCGTGGTTCCAGGTACTGAATCCGTTTTTCATCATCGTTCTCGCACCGCTGCTCAATCGCGTGTGGGCAGGACAGCGCAAGAAGGAAAAGGAGCCATCATCGATCGTCAAGATGGCCATTGGTTGCGGCTGGATGGCGATCGCATTCCTCGTCATGATGTTTGTTGCAAGTCTTGCCGAAGGGGCTGACAAGATCAATGTACTGTGGGTAGCAAGCGTTGTGTTGCTCTTCACAGTGGGCGAGTTGTACTTGTCGCCAATCGGACAAGCCATGGTGTCGAAGGTTGCACCTGCACGCATGGTGAGCATGTTCATGGGCGTATGGTTTTTGTCGAGCTTCTTCGGCAACTACCTCGCGGGCTACATCGGCTCTTTCTACGATGACATGAGCAACCAGAACTACTTCGCGATCATGGTCGTGATGAGTTTGATCGCTGTCGTGATGTTTATCGCGCCACGCAAGCAGTTGGTGAAGTGGTTGGATCAGCGCGTGTAACGTATTCATTGCTCCCGGATTGAGCGCACAATTGATGCGTACCTTTGTGTGCGTCTTCCCGTCGTTTTCCGGAGCCCTTGATGTCTCGCGTTGTTCTGTTCGCACTTGCCGTACTTTTCTGTGTTTTCAACGTTCGTGCCCAGTTTGATGTAGAGCCGAAGGGACCGTTTACACGGTTCACAGCAGCCGCTGGGATTCCATTTAAGGTTCGGCTTACCGACCCAAATGTGTCGATTGACTACTATCGATGGAACCTCTTCGTCAACGATGGTTCGTCGATTCGCACGTTACGCTCAGCAGAGGGTGTCGACAAGTATACGTTCGTTGTCAGTCTGGCAGATGTGCCAGCGATTCCGCAGCCACAGTTATCCGTGACGCTGACACTGCGCAATCGGTATAGTCCGACACCGTACACGGTGACGAAGGTCTATCCAGTGCAGTACGTGGATCCAATTTTCACAATGTTCGAAACCGAACCGACGTATGACCCTTCGCTGATTCTCAAGCAACGTACCGTCGGCGAATACGTTCGGACAGCGTATGGCCTGACAGAGTTTCCGATCAATGCAACGGAAGCGACGATTCAACTTATTGGGCCACGCGGCGATACGTTGCAGCAGGCAACTAAACAGGGAACACCATACCTACAGTACATCGATGCTGTCGGTATCCAAGTGAGCTATGGTCAGTGGCCAGGTGGACTGCGCCTCCGCTCCAATGTGAAGTATGATACAGGTCCCGAAGGTGGTCACACACTTGAACGACAGATTCCTGATTCGATTCCTGTCGCACAAGTAACAGCGTCGAAAGGCTTTGGTCCGTTTCGCCGCGGAGTCGACATCGCCAATCTGTTCTCTGTGCGCGGTCTTGGCCCCCTCTGCACAGGCGTTGAATGGTCGATTGAATACACAACACCGAGCGGAATGGTCCGAACACCCGTGCGTGATACAATTGCGTATGACGCAGTGAAAGACCTTGCGACGTTCGGGTACAACATGCGCGACGTTACACCAGGTTCGCGCTTGCTCATTCGTGGCTTCTATGGCCCATACCTCCCAACGAGCGCCGTCACAGTTCCTCTGAGTATCATCGATGCGACGCCCACGTATGTCATTACGGGAGAGCTACCCATCGTGCCCGGCACATCGCGCGATATCACGGTGAAGATTGATAGCCTACCAGCGCGCATCACACAATGCGAAATGGTGCTCTCTTCAGCTTCAGGACGTGTGATCACGCAG
Organism: Candidatus Kapaibacterium sp.; assembly: GCA_030830285.1. Taxonomy (GTDB): domain Bacteria; phylum Bacteroidota; class Ignavibacteria; order Kapaibacteriales; family Kapaibacteriaceae; genus UBA10438. Next base: position 5,955 of record JAURNF010000011.1, on the reverse strand, counting down.
GAGAGCTTTCAGGCGTCGACAAACTCGTATGTAACGTCAGCATCATTGACATTCAACGCCCGCGATCTGTCAATGGGTACCTATGTTGTACGCACGCGTGCAGTCAACGACATGCGCGACGATGCACCAGACTACTTCTATGGCATTGATGTTCGCGATACAAGCAAATTCTTCCTGATTGCCGATTCGTGGGGTCCGTACACACAGGGTGATTCAGCAACAATCACTCCGGCGATTACAGATGTCCGCAATCAAGATCTTCCTGGATGGAGGTCGATCGGACGGTTCAGCATTATCGATTCGACAAACCCAACAATCGCATTATACACGTCGCCTGAGTTTGCACTTGGACAAACAGTATCTCGCGATTCGGTGATCTACTGGCCCGACTCATCCTATGTGATGGGTGGTCCGATCAAGCGTCGTGGTCGCATCCAAACAAGCAGCCTTCCACAGTCGGCGCGCGTGATCTTCGATAAGATTGCTCTCTCGCCAACCGATCAACGATCACCCGATTACACGCTGTCGCATCCGATCTTCATTGTTCCATCTCCAGGCATTCTCACGTCGGTGCCACGCCTTGATTCGGCATTGACAGTTACGCGTAACTCGCCCCTTACACTGACGTTCTCTAACGTTTCACAAGAAGCCACCGGTGTGCGATTCATCGCGCGTGGTGTTCGGAACACGACTGCTGTGTACGAAGAGATTGTTCCTGTCAATGCACAGCGCAAGGCTTCGCTGACGATTGATGCAGGAAAGCTCCCAGTCAACGCAGAAGTGGTTGTGTCGGTTGTCACAAAGCTCTCCGACAATAACGGTGCAGAGGTGACGCGACTGATCAATACGCGCCCCGACACACTGTCGATGGTAGCAGAACCACCCATCGACACCATTCTGATGGACTGGGACATCGATGGTCCGACGCAGATGATCCGCGGCCTTGCGCAGCTGAACTCGAAGCTGACCTTCAGCAAGATTCCAGCACAGACACGGGAAGTGCATGTGCTCTCGTATGACGACCGCGGCAATGTTGTCGACTCGCTGGTCTACCCTGTGCCGTTCCGCGTGTCGTACGATTCAACACTCACAGTAGAAGCGACCTTCCCGTTCCGCACGTTCAATACGGTTGCGATGCAGGTACGCTATCTGTCGGAAGGCGGACCAGACGGTGGTATTCGTTACACGAAGAAGATCGTCACAAAGTTCCGCGAGCCCCTTGCAGCTCGCGTTCAGAAAATCAACTTTGCAACAAACCCACCGTCATTCGACCGCTCCCCAATTTTACAAGGTTCAGGAGACATCGTCGAGTTTGCTCTGCGTTGGCGCGCCTACAATGCGCAAAGCAAGGTTGGATATGTAGCGCCGATGGGCCTCGACTCTGTCCGACTCGAGATTCTCGATTGCGCTGGCAATATCATCGACCAGATGATTGTTCCTCCAACAGCTCAGTCAATTGCTACGGGTAATGCAGCCGACACGCTGTACATGGTCACCAAGCTTCCACTGACGGCACACAGCATTCGATACCGTGCGCATTCACGTGTGATGACATTCCCGAAGGATGGTGTCGTTGTGACTGCGCCACTAACACTACGGACGAACCCTGTGCTGCATATCCCGCTTGGTATACAGTACCCAACATATCGTGTATCAGATACTGTGGCGTCTACATTAACGCAGCAAATGACGATCTCTAATCTTGATGGCGTCGTCGCAATCGACTCACTTCGCTTGCGTAACAAGCAAGGCGCAACAGTCGCAACATTTACGTCGCTGCGTCCAACGGTCGATTCTATCATTCTCTCGACGATTGACGTTAATACTCTCGCACCAGAGCAGCAACCCTACACGCTCTCTGGCATCGTACGCACGCAGACATGTGATCAGCGTCAATCCATCACTCTAGATCTTGCAACGATCACAATCAGTCGTGTTCTGCCAGATCCAAGCAATCGTAATTGGATCTTTTCATCTAAGGGTTGGGGACCGTTCCAGCAGGGTCGTGCTCCCATCACACAGATCCTGGCAAACTTCGATCCATCAGCACTCGTAACAACACGCTCGAGTGTAGCCGATAGTATTGAGATTGGTATCGCTGCGTACAGTAGTGACATTGGTGGTGTAATCACAAAGGAAGTTGTGTCTGCGTTCAACTTCCTGGCATCTACGGCGCTACCATCGAGTGTGCGTGCCCGTGCCGATCTTAATCTTACATCGCTCGATACGACGTCGTCCGTGGCAATGCGTGTACGGTGGTTCAAAAAGACACAGACTGGTGTCGAACCGACACCGAACATGACGTACTACTATCCCGTGGCGATGCTTCCGTTCCCAGATCAACCAATTGATCCTGACACAACGAAGTACGAGCAGTCCGTCCTGGCGGGCGTTCCGGGTGTGAACGTGATGCAGAGCTTCTACAACTTTGGGATGAAGCCGCAGTCATCTGATATCGATCTGTTGCGTTTTACCATGCTCAGTTCAACTGGTGCTGTACTTGATACGTTCAGCATTGCTCCGACGTCGCGCAACACAGCTGAACGCACCTCGGTGTTCAAATCGCAGCGCGATGTCGCGCAGTATCCATGGCCGCATGTCGCACGCAATCGTGAAGGTGTCAATATCGTTATTGGCTATCAATTCAAGGGGGCGACACGTGCAACAAAGACCCAGAAGGCAGCAATCTCGATTCTCCCTCGTGCTGAATGGTTGAATGGTACAACTGCAAGCCTTGATGGCGTGCCGACACCAACATCCATTCCGCTTCGCGCGTCGATTCCTATGCCTGCGAGTGTCTACAGCTCGGTCGTGCCAGTGTTCGGACTGATTACCTACTGGATCTCGGGTGAAGGAACTGACAAGTCAACGAATCTCGAGATCGCCGCAACGTATAATCCCGCAACGCGCGGCTTTACAATGCGTAACAGCGCGCCAGGCGGATCCTTCTGGGTGCCAACCATCAGTCTTGCCGGTGGCGCATCCTATACCAAGTCAGCTACAGCACGCGATGGGGAGAAATCCGAAGAGTTCGAAGCGTTGTATCGTTTTGAAGAAGCGCCACTTGGAAATGATGAAGACACGGTTGCCAATCGTGAACTTCGTGTACGTTCTCTGTATCAATCAAACTTCGGTGGCGCAGTATCGATGGTCCGCTGGATCATTGAAACCAAGGAGATGATGGAGCGATTGATCAAGACCGCGTCTCTCGTCGCATCGGGTGGTCTGGTGAGCATCACACCAACATTCACCATCGATGCATCGGTACAGCAGGTGTCAACAGTGAACATCGGCACAGAGGAGCGCAGTGCATTGCTCCATCTTGGTGAAGAGGATCCTACGACCACAACAGAGCCGAATGAGTTTCCGACAAGTCAATCGATGGCCTTTACTCTCACGGGGGGTGGTGGCATTGAAGCATCATTGCTCGGATTGATTGGCGTGGCCGCATCGGTAACCGATGACTACATGTTCGCATCTGGGACAGTCTTTGGTGGACCAATCTCGCTTCGCAGTGAATCGACATATCCTACGCGATTGAACTACAACCGGTGGTTCAACATGGAGCTGTCGCTATTCTTCGGAATCATCAACATTGATCTCTTCCGAGGTCGGATGTTGCACCTCTATGATCCTCGTATCATGCCATCCATTGTGGTGTTCGACTCGGACTGGGAATCAGTGTTCACAGGTAGTGTTGAACAAAAGCCAAGTAACCGTACACAGGGTTTGAATCTGCTTTCGAAACTGCCCGTAGAGACGCCATTCTACCGTCCTGCGCCCGTTGTGTGTGGCAGCGATTCTGCGCTAGCGGTTGTGCACCTCGAGCAATCACTCCTCGGAAGCAATGGTCGAATCATTCTTTCAACGCTGGAACCGACAACGCACGCACTGCTCGCAACGGCAGTTATTGCAGAGAATCGCAATGCGATCCACGATCCAACTGTTGCGCTGTATGGTAATGATGGAAGCGCCATTGTTGCATGGCTTCAGAATGATGTGAGTGCGTTCTCCACACCTGCATCGTTTGACTACTACGACCTGCTTCGCACGGAAAACGTTCACGCCGCCTTCTATGATGCAGCGACAGAGCGTGTGATTTCAATACCAGCCCCTGCTGAGGCAACGCGCGAGCTGATCGATGGTAAACCAAGCATTGCCGTTGCTCATGATCTAACAAGCTTCGCGATTGCATGGCCTGCAATGGAAGCCGACTCGTCGTTTGTTGACATCTTCATTCGTAAGGTTGTTCGCACTGCTGCTGGATGGAAGTATGAGGACGCTCTGCGTGTCGCACGTCTGTCGGGAATTGATCGTGATGTCAGCATTGCTGCTGTCCGTGACGGATCGTATCTCGTGACATGGATTAACGAAGACACCAAGATGAAGACGACACGTCTCTTCTCCGGTCGTCTCCGTGTCGATGGGGAGATAGAGACGCAACTGCTCGCTACCACATCAGAGCGAACAGAAACGGCAGAGATTGAAATGGCAAATGATGGTAATCGAGCATTCCTTGTGTTTGCAACATCATACCATACGGATCAGGAGGAATACGTCCGTAAGATTGACGTCTTCCGCTTCCGTAATGGTGCGTGGGGCTCTCCGGTTACTCTCGATCTTGAATCCGATCGTGGTGTGTGCCGTCACCTTGATGCCGACCTATCGAATGACGGACAATTCGTTGCCGTTCTTGATGCTGTCAACTACGACGACGTTAAGCCTGCCGAGCGAGTTGTGTATAGCGTCGTAGGATCGATTGATGAACCAATCACAGCGTGGAAGATTCATCGCAATGATCCATCGTACATGGAGCTGAATCGTTCAACCTGGTCGCTCTCCACTGCAGTGGGTCCGAACAGAACCTTCTACGTTGCAACACAGGAGCTTGATACTATTCGGGACAACCGTCAGACGTATCGTAACGGACTCCAGCTCGGTCCATCACGATGCAACGCAGTCATTCGTGCCATTCGTATCGACGAGAACAACAACCTCGTATCTGTCCCATTCAGCAACGCCCCGGTATCTGTTCGTGACGACAAGCATGACGATATCGAGAGTGCATTGCGCTACCGCGTGAAGGTGATGGATGCAGCACCAAATCCGGTGCGCGAGGCATGTGTTGTACCGCTTGCTGTGCAGCGTGCGACAACCATCGACGTCAAGCTCTATGATGCTGTTGGTGCAGAAGTGGTGACACTCTATAGCGGTCCGGTTGCTGAGGGCATTCAAGGAGTATCATTCGAGGTGTCGAATCTCGTCTCAGGTCAGTACACTGTGGTGGTATCTGATCACATCGGTATCGCTGGTAGTGTGCCGATTGTCGTCATCCGCTAAGAGCAACTCTGTGAAGACGTGAAAACAGTCACAAGCCCCAACGTCGTCCTGCCCAACTTCTTCGATGCCATCGTGCATCCGGATGTTGTGTTGCCGTTGATTCTATCGCACTTGCTTTCAGAGTCGCTCTGGGAGCGTCGCGGTAAGGTCGTCGAGAACATGCCGAGTCTGGTAGTGCCTGATCCATCGATTCCCATTGAGCTTTTTGCGATCAAGCGTTTCATCGACAAGAACTTCGAGCATCCGCATCCGCAAGATGTTGCAAAGATTTACGGCAGTATTGACGTTGCTCATGAAAAGGGGCGATTCGGCGACGATGTAATCGACCAAGGTATCGCCGGTCTAACGAGGTACATTGAGTTCGTACAGGGTACGGGATCAGACCGTGCATCGTGGATGCTCGGCGCATTGAGCGAAGGAACGTTTCCCAACTACACGTACTCGACATACGACGTTATTCGTGCGCATCGCAAGTATTCGCAGAATCGTAAGAGCTCTTCAAGCGGCATCGTCTCATGTCTTGACGAAATGAGTTTGTTCTGCGCCGCAGCACTCACCTTGCCAAGGGAGATGCTGTATCATACCATCATGCTTGTTGGACCGACGCACTACACT
>JAURNF010000090.1 GCA_030830285.1 Candidatus Kapaibacterium sp. | reverse complement strand
TGCATGATGGGACGTTGCACAGAAGCATTCGCGCATCCGCATGAGCCTTTGACGTTGGTGATGCGAACAGTGTCGCCGTTCGGACTGTATACGCGAACCATTGCTTGGACGTAGCCCGTCGAATCACGCACAACAGATACGACTGCTGGATCAAAGCGCAGCTCCGTGCCAAGGCGAGACGTGTTTGCAGTGAGAAGTGCGACGCTACTGATCGTAGCGACGATTACGCATGCTATGATGACGACCGTGCGAATGCTTGCACCTCAGGGAAAATGTCGGTGAAATCAACGATACCCTTCCGTCCAACAACCCACTTCGCAGCAAGCAGTGCGCCTTGTGCAAAGCCACTACGGTTCTTCGCATTGTGCACGAGGTCGATCGTATCGTACACGCTATCCATCGTCACCACATGACGTCCCACAACCTCTCCACCTCGGGTCGAGGTTACGTGAAGCGCATACGGGTTAACACGATCATGCTGTGTTTCAATCTCCATTGAATGCTTACGGTCCATGGCATCAACGATTGTTGACGCAATGGCAATAGCAGTTCCGCTCGGACTGTCCTTCTTGCGATGATGATGCCACTCGTGCACCATCACATCATACTCCGGTGCGTCGTTTGCGAGAGCTGCAGCAGCCCGAACGATCCGCAGGAACATCTGCACGCCAACACTGAAGTTCGAACCCCAGACGCAACCAATGCCCGACGAGGTGACAATCGACGATACGTCTGGAAGTTGCGCATGCCAGCCAGTAGTACCGATGACAACGGGACGCTGCAGGTGGGCAAGTGTGCGAACGTTATTCACGACAGCATCGGGCAGACTGAAGTCGATTGCAACATCAAATGACGCTTCAGATGACGTTGTAAGCGGACGGTCGACGTCGAAGATGGCAGTTACTTCGCATCCATGTGCGTGCGCTAATGCCTCCAGCTCGCGACCCATCGCCCCATACCCGATTAATGCGATGCGTGTCATGTCTGCGCTCCTTCGGATGTCTTCACAGTAACAACGCCGTCAATCACGGAACATATCGTTGCCTTCGGGAAGGCATTGACGAAGTTCTGACTGTGCGTTGAAATCACCATCGTCATTCCTTCGTGCTGTCGCGATAGCAGCATCTGCGCTACCTGTGCACTCGTGGCATCGTCAAGTGTGCCTGTTGGTTCGTCAGCAATCAACATATCGGGCTTCGATGACATCGCTCGCGCAAGTGCTACGAGATGACGTTCGCCCCCTGACAGTTGATGGGGGTACTTGTTGCGCACGTAACTGATGTTGAGGTCAGCCAGCAAGTCGAGACATGCACGATGTGCTTCGTCCTTCGCAACACCACGAATGGCGTATGGCATCAGGACGTTCTCAAACACCGTGTAGTCAGAGACGAGGAGGCAGCTTTGTTGCACGATACCTTGACGCAGCCGCATCGCTCGACGCTGCGCAGATGTCATCGTCGAGGTGAGAACACCATCGACAGAGACGCTGCCAGACGTCGGCAACAAGTCGGCATAGAGAAGTCGCAGAAGCGTTGTTTTGCCTGCACCAGTTGGACCAGTGCAGATGACAATGCTACCCGGCTCGATCGTCAATGACGTGTCGTGCAGTGTTGGAATGCCATCGTAGGCAACTGTGGCGTTGTGGACCTCAATTCGCATGCAGCAAAGTTACTTCGCCGCAGCCTCATCCGATGTTGCAGCCGGTGGTGTACTGCCCATCAATACAGCAATTGGTCGGGTGGCTGGGACGGATTCGAGGAGTGCCTTGACGACTGACATGATCGGAATCGAGAGGATCATGCCCACGACGCCCCACATCCAGCCCCAGAAGATCAAGGAAAAGAGGACGACGACGGGACTCAGTTCGAGCGTGTCACCCATGACCTTTGGTTCGATCACATTACCGATCACGTTCTGCACAACGATGAGAATGAGCATCAGGATTCCTGTCTGCTCGATATCACTCGTCTTTAGTAGGAACACAAGTCCGGGAAGCACGGTCGTGATTACACTGCCAATGTTGGGGATGTAATGGAAGAGGAACGTGAGCAGACCAATCAATGGCGCGAAGTCCACGCCAAAGAGCTCAAGGATGCCCCATGTAACCAAGCCATTCACTACGTTAAACAGCGTCTTCACTTGGAGATACTTACGGACGCGTGAGTTTAGCGTTTGGAACATCATGAGCGCTGGCGATTCTCCATCACCCGGGAATGCCGCCCTGATCTTTGTCGGGAAGGCATCACCCGCGCTGAGCATGAACACAAGGTAGAGAAGCACCATCACACCGTCGCTAAGCAGCGTGAGCAGCGTGTACACTTGTGATGTGGCAATGCCGGTAACAGATTCAGGCGTGATGAGCTTTTCAAATCGGAATGCACCACGCTGACCCATCCCGTGGAGCACCGTGCCCAAGGTTCGCTCGAAGCTCGTCAGCACACTCTTTAGCTGCAGCGTGTAGAACTCCTGCTTGTCAGTAAAGGAGTCAATCCCCAGCGCAACAATCATGTACACACCCCAGAGCGCCCCAGCAGTGATACCGAGCACAATGAGAAGCGTGATCACCGTTGGGATGCCCTTTGCCCGAAGGAAATGGACAAGGGGCTTGTAGAGGATCGACAGGAAGCCGGCCAAAATGAAGGGGATGAGAATCCCCCGAAGCTCATGCATCGCCACACCAGTGGCGATCACGGCTAAGAGAGCCGTGGCAATGGCCGTAACACGTTGTGAAGGGGTAGCAGTGACCATGAGGGCAATATATATAGTTTTGCACGCCATCATCGGAGACATCAATGCAACGCGGTCCAATTTCCCAGTTCATCGAACACAACTACCGTCACTTCAATGCTGCCGCTCTGGTCGACGCAGCGAAGGGGTACGAAACACACCTTGCCGAGGGCGGCAAGATGATGATCACGCTTGCAGGTGCGATGAGCACCGCAGAGCTCGGCATCTCGCTGGCGGAGATGATCCGTCAGGACAAGGTGCAGATCATCTCGTGCACGGGTGCGAACCTCGAAGAGGACATCATGAATTTGGTGGCACACTCGCATTACAAGCGCGTGCCGAACTATCGCGATCTCTCACCACAAGACGAGTGGGAGCTACTCGAAGGCGGCTTTAATCGCGTAACCGATACCTGCATCCCAGAAGAAGAAGCATTCCGTCGCATTCAGCAGCACATCTTCAAGCAGTGGAAGCAAGCTGAAGAGGCTGGGGAGCGGTACTTCCCACATGAGTATATGTACAAGATGTTGCTCAGTGGCGAGATGGAGCAGTACTACGAAATCGATCCAAAGAATTCGTGGATGATTGCAGCAGCCGAGAAGAATCTCCCAATCGTATGTCCGGGCTGGGAAGACTCGACGATGGGCAACATCTTTGCTTCGTACTGCATCAAGGGCGAACTCACATCAACGACGATGAAGAGCGGTATCGACTACATGGTGTGGCTATCAGACTGGTATCGCCACAACTCTGCAGGGAAGGGCGTTGGCTTCTTCCAAATCGGTGGTGGTATTGCAGGTGATTTCCCGATCTGCGTTGTG
>JAURNF010000010.1 GCA_030830285.1 Candidatus Kapaibacterium sp. | reverse complement strand
TTCGCGTTGCTTCAAAATGTTGTCGAAGGCATTCGACGTCAGCGTGCAGAGATGGTCATTCCTCCAGGGGAGAAGCTCGACGTTCATCTCTCTGTTCCGGCAACAATGGTGGCATTTGTCAATGAGCAGATCGAGATTATTCGTTCACTTGGTCGTTGTGCCGAAATCGTTGTTGGTAGCAACCTTGCCAAACCACAAGGTTCTGTCGCAGACGTTGTACGTGGAATTGAGATCTACTTGATTGTCGAAGGAAAGATTGATCTCGAAAAGGAGCGCACCCGACTGACGAAGGAAGCCGAGCGACTTCGTGGTGCAATAGCTGGAGTCGAAAAGAAACTGTCCAACGCATCATTTGTCGAAAACGCGAAACCTGAAGTTGTTCAGTCAGAGCGTCAGAAGCTTCATGACTGGACAGATGCACTTGAGAAAATCAACCGAAACCTCGCATCGCTATGAGCATGAAACCAGTATACATCGTAGAACCAGTTCGCACACCAGTTGGAAAGTACGGTGGCGCGCTTCGCAGTATTCGTCCAGATGATCTGGCCGCAGGTCTGCTTCGTGAGCTCGTGTCGCGAACACAGCTCGATGCCTCTCTCATCGATGACATCATTCTCGGTTGTGCAAATCAAGCTGGAGAAGACAATCGGAACATCGCCCGTATGGCGGGGCTGTTGGCTGGCCTTCCACAGAGTGTTCCTGGCGTGACAGTGAATCGGCTCTGTGCGTCATCGCTTGAGGCCGTGATTCAAGGGGCTCGTGCGATACGCTCGAACGAAGCCGACATCATTGTGGCTGGTGGAGTCGAGAGCATGACGCGTGCACCGTATAGCATGCCGAAGAATGTCTCCGGTGCCGCGATGTTTGGTAACGTGACGGTCTACGATACAGCTCTGGGCTGGCGATATCCAAACCCAGCGATGGAGAAGATGTTCCCGCTTGAAGCAATGGGGGAGACAGCTGAGAACATCGCTGAGCGCTGGACGATTTCACGTGAAGATCAGGATGCCTACGCTGTGCAGTCGCACCAACGTGCCGTGCAAGCACAGACGGCTGGTGTATTTGCTGACGAGATCGTACCGGTCGTGATTCCACAGCGAAAGGGCGATCCAACCGTGATCGACCGTGATGAAATGCCACGCGCTGACGCCTCTGTAGAGCAGCTCGCAACATTGAAGCCTGCGTTCCGTGCCGGCGGCACAGTCACCGCAGGGAATTCATCGGCGTTGAACGATGGCGCTTCTGCGATGCTCCTTGTGAGCGAAGAAGGGTTAGAACGTCAGCCCCAGCTCAAAAGCAGAGTGCTGGCACGTGTGCATGCGTCAGCTGCTGTCGGTGTTGATCCACGAGTGATGGGCATTGGCCCCGTCAGTGCGATCACAACCGCTTGCAAACGAAGCGGAATTTCTGTGTCGGATCTTGGGTTAGTAGAGATCAACGAGGCATTTGCTGCGCAGGCGCTAGCATGTATCCGAGAGCTTGGTCTGAATCAGGACCGTGTGAATGTCAACGGCGGTGCTATTGCCATCGGTCATCCACTTGGCATGAGCGGCGGCCGTATTCTTGGTCACTTGGCGCGTGAAATGCAACGTCGTAACATCCAGTACGGATCAGCAGCGCTGTGCATTGGTGTTGGTCAAGGACTCGGCATCGTGATCGAGAAGGTCTAAGTCAACTCAAACCGAGACGTTGAAACTCCTATATTTGCTTCGGACAATCCACACAACGGTTAGGAACATTCATGTACACCGCACCTCACATTGTACTTCCGCAGATCAAGGATCTCCATAAGGCAGATGTGTATCTCGCAAACGGTGGCTACGGGGCATACCGTAAGGCTCTCACCATGTCACCCGATCAGGTGATTGATGAGGTGAAAAAGTCTGGCCTGCGCGGTCGTGGTGGAGCGTGTTTCCCAACTGGTCTCAAATGGTCGTTCATGCCCAAGGGCAACGACAAGCCAAAGTACCTTGCGATCAATGGTGATGAATCAGAGCCAGGGTCATTTAAGGACCGGCAGATCTTCGAGCAGAATCCGCATCAGTTGATCGAGGGTATCCTTATCGCTGGTTATGCGATGGGAATTGAAAAGGCATTCATCTACATCCGCGGTGAGTACCACAAGTGGGTAGACTGCATGCAGGATGCCGTCGACGAAGCGTATGCTAAGGGGCTTATTGGCTCCCGTATGAAGGAAACGTTCGGTGGTGATTACACGATTGACATCGTCGTGCACAAGGGCGCCGGTGCGTACATCTGCGGTGAAGAAACATCGCTCATGAATTCGCTTGAGGGCGATCGCGCGTATCCACGCTACAAGCCGCCATTCCCTGCCAACAAGGGATTGTGGGGTATGCCAACAACGATTAACAACGTTGAGACGATTGCCACTGTGCCGCCAATTCTCACTATGGGAGCTGCTGCCTACAGTGCTATCGGCGCTGAAGGTCACTCGGGCACGATCCTGTTCGGTGTGAGTGGACACGTCAACAAGCCTGGTGTGTACGAACTTCCAACTGGTACCTTACTGACAGACATCATCAACACCGTGTGCGGTGGTGTGCCAGGGGGCAAGCGTGTCAAAGCGGTGATTCCTGGCGGCTCGTCGATGCCACCACTCCGTGGTGACGAGATCGACGGTATTCGTATGGATGAAGAATCGCTTAAGAAGATTGGTACGCACATCGGAACTGCCGGCATTATGGTGATGGATGAAGACACCGACATCGTTGCGGTAACGCTTCGCATTGCTCGGTTCTACCACCACGAATCGTGCGGACAGTGTACGCCATGCCGCGAAGGTTGTGGATGGATGGAGAAGGTATTGCATCGCATCGAACATGGTGATGCAACCACATCCGATATCGACTTGCTCTACAACGTAGCGTCGAATATCGAGGGTAATACGATCTGCGCTCTTGGTGATGCGGCTGCATGGCCTGTGAAGGGCTTCATTGAGAAGTTCCGATCAGAGTTTGAAGCACGGTGCCGCCAACAGCGCTCATTTGTCTCACTGAATGTCGTTCATGGACGTCGTGCTACGGCGTCGACGTTGGTAAAAACGATCTCCTAAATGGACATCCACGTCGTCGGGTATGCTTTTGCACTGACGCTCTTTGCAGGTCTTGCAACTGGCGTAGGCTCGGCGATGGCGTTTTTTGCCAAGAGAACAAACACACGGTTCCTTGCACTTGCGCTGGGCTTCTCGGCGGGTGTGATGATCTACGTCTCATTCGTCGAGATTTTAGCAAAGTCGGTAACAGCGCTTTCGTCTGTCTACGGTTCTGTCGAAGGGCGCGTGTATGCTGTGCTCTCGTTCTTCCTTGGAATCGTCGTAATCGGCATCATCGACCGTCTGGTACCATCATACGAGAATCCGCACGAGAACATGAGTGTTGAGGTACTGGACGATCCAGTACGTGGAGAAGAGTACAAGCAGCGTAATCGCCTCCTGCGCATCGGATTGGTAACCGCACTCGCCATCGGTATTCACAACTTCCCAGAGGGCCTCGCAACGTTTGTGAGTGCTATTGAGGATCCACGACTCGGTCTAGCCATCGCAATAGCGATCGCAATCCATAATATCCCCGAGGGTATTGCCGTGAGTGTGCCGGTGTATTTCGCGACCGGCAGCCGTAAGAAGGCGTTTCTTTGGTCCTTCCTCTCCGGACTTGCCGAACCTGTTGGTGCCATCATTGGATATCTACTTCTCATGCCGTTTATGGGTCCAACCATGATGGGTGTGCTCTTCGGTATGGTAGCTGGTGTGATGGTGTTCATTTCACTCGATGAATTACTACCTGCTTCTCGAGAGTATGGTGAGCACCATCTCAGCGTCTATGGTCTCGTCGCAGGTATGGCTGTGATGGCAGCATCGCTTTTGTTGTTCCTTTGAGGTCGTGGATCGCATGCGTATCGGTATCATCGGCGGGTCATTCAATCCAATCCACATCGCCCATCTTATCATCGCCGATCGATTCTGCGATCAGATGGAGCTCGACCGGTGCATCTTCGTGCCTGCTGCGCAGTCGCCGTTCAAGATTAACGATGCAAGTCTCGCATCTGCTGAACATCGCGGTGCAATGGTACAGCTTGCTACGGAGCAGCATCCGAAGTTCGAGGTGAGTGATGTCGAGATTCGCCGTGGAGGTGTATCCTTCACGATTGATACCGTTCGTGCGATTCAGCAACAGTATCCTGAAGCCTCTGTTTCTCTTCTGATCGGAAGTGATCAAGCAATTGAGTTTGTGCGTTGGAAAGAGTGGGAGTCAATCTGTCGCGAGGCCCAGCTCTGCATCGTTCGTCGTCCATTCCTTCTCACACCGGAGATGGAAGAGCGAATCACGGATATGTTGACAATTGATGGAGCCACTCCAGTGTGGATTACTGCTCCATTGCTCGAGATATCATCAACTGAGATTCGTCAGCGCGTCGCGACTGGACGCAGCATTAACTACCTCACCGTCAAAGCCGTTCGTGACTACATATTTGCGGCAGGACTCTACACATGATGCGTGGCGCACGAAACGCACCGAGGTTCTTATCACTGCTCTTGCTCGTGATAGCTGCAGTAGGAATGGTGTTCCCAATGGTGTGGATGATCGTAACATCACTACGTGCGAATCCTGAGCAATACTCAACACTAACAGACTTACTAGTAGCCCCCTCAACGACAGCCAACTATGCAGATGCATGGCAGTCAGATAACTTTCTACGGTATTTCTGGAACTCCTTACTTGTTGCGAGTTCAGTTACGGCGGCGAACGTGGTGTTCTGTCTGTGGACAGGGTACGCACTTGCTCGTGGTACATTCAAGGGACGTGGGGTAGTGCTTGCTACAATTCTTGGTGTGCTGGTCGTACCACAACAAGTGATTATGATCCCGCTGTATCGCCTTATCGCGGAGTTCGGCTGGATCAATTCGTATTGGTCGTTGATTGTTCCGTGGCTCGTTACGCCATTTGGTGTGTTTCTTGTAAAGCAGTACATCGAAGCGATGCCCTCAGAGATTGAGGATGCGGCACGAATTGATGGCGCAGGGGACTGGTACATCCTGTTCAAAGTTGTGTTGCCTCTAGCAAGGCCTGTGCTGACGGTGCTCGCCATCTACGTGTTCCTCTCGCAGTGGAACAGTTTCCTGTTTCCATTCCTCTTCACGAATGACGAGGCACATCGCACCTTACCAGTAGGACTGGCATTCTATCTGGGAAAGCAGTCAATTGATTGGGGCCACCTCATGGCGGGTGCAAGTATTGCGGCACTGCCAGTTCTGGGATTGTTTATTCTGTTTCAACGCCGCATTATCGAAGGTCTAACGGCCGGCGCGTTGAAAGAATGATCCACACCAAGGAGAACCACGATATGATGGAACGTGATGAATTGCGTCTGTTGGCGCAGATGCTTACGGCAGAACTTGAACGTCAGCATAGCGCAGAGCTCGCGCCAAAGTGGCAGTACGGGACGGTCATTTTCAAACCGAGCGAGCCTAGTTTAAAGCAGCATGAAATCTCGATGGAACGATTCATGCACAAGGTCGTCATGATGCGTGACAACCTGCGAGTCTTGGAGCAGCAAGTGAATGCGAACAAGAACTTAGAGCTAGGAGAGAAGATTAAGCTCCAGGGCTACATCACGAAGATCTATGGGTCGATGACGTCGTTCAACTTCATGTTTGCTAATGAGGATGACTCGTTCGTCGGTAGTACTTCCGATAAATAAAAAACGCCCAGCTCTTACGAACCGGGCGTTTCCTACGGGATGCGGGACCGACGGGGCTCGAACCCGCGACCTCCGCCTTGACAGGGCGGCGCTCTAACCAAGCTGAGCTACGATCCCATTGTACCGTTATGTGTGGACCCAAGCGGGATCGAACCGCTGACCTCTTCAATGCCATTGAAGCGCTCTCCCAGCTGAGCTATGGGCCCGTTCACGAAAAACGGAGCACAAATATAGGAGTTTAGAATCAAACGGCAAATACAACCGTAATTTCGCTTACGTGTTTGCTTACACAAGGGGAGTGGATCATGATCCGACTGTTTACGATGTTGTTTGTGGCGCTGATTGTGGCGCAATCTGCACTTGCACAGGTCACTGTTACAGCATCTGCAGGATATGGTCCCTTCGCACAGGGGCAATCAATACAGAATGTGTTCTCTGTTGCTGCCACTGACCCTTATACAAGGGTCGACAGTGTAACGTTCCAGATCACAAGTGTGAGTGGAACAACAACTCGTACGTGGGCTTCGCAGACCGGATCGCGCACAACGTTTTCCGTCAACATGAGCATTCTGCCGTGGACGCCAGAACCACAGTTGGTTCTCACCGCCTATTTGCGTCCTACGAATTCTGGGTCACCGTACACAGTTGGTCGAGTCGAGCCAATCACGATTGCTGCACCACCAGTTTCTTATACAGCCAGCAACAACTTTGCTCCCGTTCGTATCGGATACCCGCATACAGCGACGTACAACGTCACGAATCTTCCAGCGAACACAACCCAGGCAACGTTGGCTCTCGTTGATCCAGCAGGAACAGTTGTGGCAACGAACACCGTCAATGGAACTGCGCTTACACAAGGTACTCTCACATATTCAACGCAGAAGTACCCTGGTGCGTTGCGTCTGCGTGCATCGATTAGGTACGCTCTCGAACCTCCCGGTGGATACACCGTGCCAGAGCAAATTGTTCCTGACTCCATTCCTGCTCCGATCGTAAGCGCAAGTGCCGGATTCGGACCGTTCCGTACAGCCGTGGATGTACAAAACACGTTTGTCGTACAAGGCCTAGGACCAGCCTGTCTAAGTGTACAGTGGTCGATCCAGTACATTACTCCGTTTGGTGAGTTTCGTTCGCCAGTGACCGTTTCACGGACGTATAACACACAGCAAGACAGCATGCACTTTGTGTACAACATGCGTGACGTTTCCGCTGGCTCGAGCCTTGTTGTTACAGCTGTCTATGGAACGTTTGCTGAGCAGAGCTCCACGACGAGCTATCCCATTACGATTGTAACCTCACAGACAGCTCCTGTCTACCGGTTCAACGACACATTGCCGATGATCTTTGGCCAGAACAAACTCGACACGGTTGTTCTTGACAGTCTTCCACAGCGCATCACAACGTTGACGATGCTTCTCACAACAGCATCTGGCACGCAGCTGCAACAAGCTCAGTACAATACGACGACTCCCAACTATGTCCGTTCTGGACAGCTAACCTTCAATGTCAAGGATCTAGCTGTTGGTTCGTATTTCATTCGCTCAACATTTCAGAATGACATCAACGATGATCCTGTAGAGTTTGATTATCAGTTCGATGTGCGTGATACAAGTACGTTCTACCTCGTGGCAGATACATGGGGTCCGTTCACACAACGTGACTCTGCAACCATAACACCTGCTATCACCGACATCCGACCAGTAACGGGTACAAAGCCTGACAAGGTTCTTGGTCTGTTCACTGTCATCGACACGCTAAATCCATCAGCACCACTCACGAGTTCGGTATATGTGGATCTCTCAGGCGTTGCATCTCGGGATTCAATCGTGTATTGGCCGGATTCGAGTTATGTATTCGGATCATCAGACTATAACCGTGGCCAGGTACAAGTATCAGGTTTGCCACTAACCGCAGCAGTAACATTCGAGCGTCTGATTGTGCGGGGTAGCGATACGACACGTGATACAAAGCTGACACGTGCAATCATCATGGTGCCTCCGCCGGGTGTGTTGTCATCCGTTCCGGGATTAGACACTGCCTTCACCGTCACCCGTTCAGCGAACCTGACATTTACGCTGTCGAACATCACGCCTGATGCAACAGAGATAAAGTTTGCTGTTCTCGGTATGAAGGATCTCACGCCCGTCGCACAACAGCAGTTTGCGGTGCCACCTGGTTCAAATTCGGTTTCGTGGTTTGTCAACCCAGGCCTGCTTCCAGTTAACGCGAAAGTTGTGGTGTCTGCAATCACTCCTACCACAAATGACAATGGAGCGGAGATTGTCCGACTCATCAATACAGCTCCTGATTCACTCGCGATGACATCGTCGGCACCTATCGACACACTTCGGTTGACGTGGAATGTAGATCCCTCGTCGAAGCTGATTCGTGGTGTGGTGCCGTATACACCAACTTTCACGTTCTCGCGAATCCCAGCGCAAACGACAGCGATTACCGTAATGTCGTTCGATGATCGCGGTGCGGTGATTGACTCGATTTGGGTAGCAGTGCCATACCGAACATCATACGATGCGCAACTCACTGTTTCAACGCCATTCTCGTTCCGCGCATTTAACACATCGTCACTTCAGGTGACGTATCTCTCCGATGGCGGTCCACTCGGGGGAGTGCGATACACGCGTCAAATAGTCTCCATTCCACCGCAACTCTCTGCATCAACACAAAAGATCAACACGCGAACGGTGCCGGTATCGAACGATCCAACTCCAGTGCATCAGGGTTCAACTGATATTGTTGACATGAAGTTCGCATGGTCACCGAGTGCATCAGGCGTTGGATACAGTAGTGCTCTCCCAATCGATTCTGTGCAGCTGCAGGTGCTTGATTGTTCCGGTGCGATCATTGATCAACATACAGTACGTCCTACCGCGGGGAATGCAGCTACTGGTGTGATTGCCGATACGATGTATACGGTAACGAAGCTTCCGCTGTCAACAGCGCAGATTCGTTATGCTCTGTTTTCAGAGGCGATGACACTGCCAATCGATGGTGTTGTTGCAACTGCCCCGATGTCGCTCGTTTCTTCACCAGTCTTGTCTATTCCTCTTGGGTTCTCGTATCCTTCCTATCGTGTTACTGATACGACGGCACTCACGTTGTCGCAGTCGATGTATCTGACAAACGTGAATGGACTATTCGAGATCGATTCGGTCTCATTCATCGACAAGTTCGGTCGAAGAGCATACACGTTTGCTTCACAGCGTCCGCGACTTGACACAATCTGGTTCCCACAGTACGATTTCAATCAATTAGATCCAGACAACGCTCCATACATCGTGACGGGTATACTTCGGACGCAGGCTTGTACACAGCCGCCACCTGCCGTTGATACGCTTGGCCGAATTGATGTGCCGCGTGTGCTCAATGACCCATCGCAAACCAATTGGGTATTTTCATCAAAGGGATGGGGTCCGTTTCAGCAGGGAAGAGCTCCTGTAACGCAGCTTGTAGCGAATTTCAATCCTGCTGCATTTGTCACTTCTCGTTCGGCGGTTGGCGACTCTCTGGAGGTTGGTATCGTTGGTTTCAGTGAGCAGTTTGGCACATTTACGACTGAAGTTCCAGCTAAGTATAGTTATCCGGCAAATCAGACACTTCCAGCGTCTGCTCGCACTCGTGCGGCTATTAACCTTAATCCATTTGATACTGTGTCATCGTTGGCGCTGCACGTACGTTGGATCCGGAAGGAACAGACTGGAACAAGTGTTGCACTTGATCAACTGTACAAGTTCCCGGTTGCAATGATTGAGTTTCCTGATCAGCCAATCTTCGCAGATTCAACTGGATTCGAGCAGTCCGTCTTGGCAGGTTCATCAAGTGCGCCAGTGATGCAAGACTATTACAACTTCCGCCTTGAACCTGCTTCATCATTCATTGATTATCTACGTTTTACGTTCACGAGTTCGACTGGTAATGTGCTTGATACGTTCTCGATCGTGCCGGTATCAAGGGACACGGTTGATACAACGTCAGTCTTCACGATGAGTCGAGATGTTGCGCAGTATCCTTGGCCATACGTTGCGCGCGATAGAACAATTGTCCCGATTGCATTCGGATATCAGTTCACCGGGGCGAATAGGCCGACCAAGATTCAGCGAACGAGCATCAGCATGCTCCCACGTGCAGACTGGCTCAATGGTACTGTTGCAACGTTGGACGGTACTGCAACGAGTACCTCGGTGCCGGTCAAGGTCTCAATTCCGATGCCTGCTTCTACGTACTCAGTAGTAGCACCGCTCTTTGGTAGTGTCCAGACTGGTATCGTGTCGGCACTTAATGATTTGAACACCGACCTTGTGATAAAGGCATCTTACAACCCGGCAACGAAGCAATTCAGTATGCGGGGTGGAGATCCGAGTGATGAGTTCTGGACACCAAGCGTGAGTCTCTTCGGTGGCGCAAATATCAGTTACAAGAACACAGCAGCTGATGGCGAGACAAGTGGTGAGTTCAGCGCACTGTATCGATTCGAACAGTCAACACTTGCTGATGAAGCGGAAACAAGTGTACAGAACCGCGAGTTGCGTGTTCGTTCACTTTGGACGTCAAACTTCTCCGCCAACAGCGGTATGGCCGAGTTCATCAAGGAAATCGGTGAAGTGATCGGTGAACTGGTAGGTGATGCGACGGAAGAGGCTACCGGTGGCATGGTAAAGGTCAAGCCGCTATTCGTCGTTGGTGGCTCAATCAAGCAAGTGTCTACGATCAACATTGGAACTGAAGAGTCGGGATCTCTCGTCCATATCAATGAGAGTGCAGTGCCAACCCAAAACACGGAGCCAAATGAGTTTCCAACAAGTCAAGCAGTTGGACTCACGTTGACTGGTGGCGGGGGCCTTGAGCTGAGTTTCTTCACCGGAATCTTTGGTGTTGGGGCTACAATTACGAACGATAATCTGTTCGCAGCCGGCACGACCTATTACGGTGCAATCAACCATCGAGGTTCGTTGCTCTACCCACAGACAATGAACCCGAGCGTCTGGTTTAATCTTGAGATCTCGATGTTGTGGGGACTTATCAAGATTGATGTCTTCCGCGGTAGACTCTATCAGTGGTGGTCACCGGCTGTCATGCCATCATTCCCTGTGTTCTCGGAGCCATGGGAGTCAATCTTCGCATCTGTGGAACGTCCGAAGGGCGAGCGAACGCAATCAATCAAACCGATTGCTAAGCTTCCTGATGAGACACCATACTACCGTCCTGCTCCTGCGCTCTCAGCGAACTCGAACGCGCTGGTGTCGGTTCACCTCGAGCATACAGGCCTTGACAACTCAGGTCGCCTGGTACTCTCAAGTTTGAATACAAAAACGCACGTTCTTCAACCAGCTGTCCTGATCTCGGCGAATCGTAATGCTATGCACGATCCCGCTGTGACCCTTATCGGTAACGGTGGCAGTGCGTTCGTCGCGTGGCTCCAAAACGACCGTGATGCTGGCCGTGCCTATGGCCAGTACAGTTACTACGACCTTCTCAAGACTGAGAACATCCACGCAGCATTCTACGATGCTTCGACAAAGAAGGTCCAGCAATTGCCAGATATCACTGATGTCTCTCGAGAAATGATCGACGGTAAGCCATGCTTGGCTGCAGCGCATGATAGCACGAATGCTATGATTGCATGGCCTGCGCTCGAACCGGATTCGACATACTCTGACGTGTATGTTCGCCGGATCTTCAAAACGAACACCGGTTGGCAGTTTGGGGATGCGCGATTGATAAGCCGTTTGTCAGGATCTGATCGTGATGTAAACATCACAGCTCTCAAAAATGGAACGTACCTCGTAACGTGGATTAATGATGGAAGGTCATCAAGCTCAGCGCATACCGTATACTCGGCTGTTGTGTCTGAGGATGGATCATCAACTGTGTCAGCTGTAACCTCAGTTGATGCATCGACAACCATATCAGATGTAGAGCTTGTATCAAATGGAGTAGATGCAGCGTTCCTCTTCGGACGGACCTATGCCGATTCGACGAGTGAGTTTATGCGAGCTCTCGATATCTACACGTTGCGCAATGGAACATGGCAGAAATCGACGACACTCGATATCGGTGATGCGCCCGGCGTGTATCGTCATGTAGAAGCTGATCTCAACGAAGATGGGACGTTCTTTGCTATGATTAACAGCGTTGACCATGCGGCTGCCGGAGGTTCAGATCATGCCCTCGTCTCGTGCACTGGGTCGATTAATGAGCCACCTTCTTCATGGAAGATCCATCGTAACAAGCCAGTGTTCTATGACGCGAGGCGTTCGATCTGGTCGATGAGTACGACAATCGGTCCGAACAAGGTGTTTTACATTGCTACGCAGGAACTCGATTCGGTGCGTCAGAACAAGCAGGTGTATCGTAACGGTCTCCAGCTTGGCCCAGCTCGTCTGAATGCAGTTGTGCGTGCGATGAAGCTCCTGCCAAATGGCGAACTCGTGGCAGTACCATTTGGAAATCAGCCGACTTCTGTAGCCGAGCAAGGGCAGCATGAAGAACTTGAAACAGCGCTTCGGTACCGCATTTCGATGATGGATGCAGCGCCGAACCCAGCTCGCGAAGCCTGCGTGGTTCCGTTAGCCATTCAGCGTCCGTCACGTATCGAAGCATTCCTCGTCGATGCTCTTGGTCAGCGCGTCGCAACCGTATATCAAGGTGATGTCGCCGTCGGCATTCAAGGTCTGTCGTTTGAAGTAGCCGAATTCCCATCTGGTCACTATTCGGTAGTGCTCAGCGATGACTACGGAATCGTCGGAAGTGTTCCGGTAGTGATCGTGCACTAACAAGACAGCAGCACTCAGGAATCAATAAACTGTAGGTCGCACCAATGTCGGTACCGTGGGGACTCATCGAGTAACGCAGCATGCGTTCCGATGTGCTCGATGGTACCGGCATTGAAGACCGCTAT
>JAURNF010000089.1 GCA_030830285.1 Candidatus Kapaibacterium sp. | reverse complement strand
GTGTGCCAACGGCCACAAGCGTGCGCAACGTTCCAGTGAAGGCACTCGAAGAAAACCGTCGAATCGCCAACATCGTTCTCGCAAAGCAACGTCGATCGAAGCTCTCGTTCACGCACATCCTTGCGTGGGCAATCGTAAAGTCTACCGAGCGCCACCCGTCGATGAAGTGCTCATACGGCGTTGAGAATGGCAAGCCAATGCGTGTTGAGCGCGGCGGTATCAATCTGGGTCTCGCTGTCGATACCACGCGGAAAGATGGATCGCGCATCCTGCTCGTACCGAGCATCAAGCATTGCGAGCGTCTCACGTTTGTTGAGTTTGCACGTGCATATGACGATCTCATCCAACGTGCTCGCACAAACAAGCTCACACCGGAAGACCTCTCAGGCGCAAACATCACGCTCACCAATCCAGGTGGAATCGGCACCGGAATGTCGGTACCACGTTTGATGGACGGACAGGGCACAATCGTGGCGGCTGGCGCAATCGAGTATCCTGCAGAGTTTCAGGCAATGATGCCTAATGTGCTCGCAACGCTCGCTGTATCGAAGGTTGTTACCATCACATCGACGTACGATCACCGCGTTATTCAAGGCGCTGAGTCTGGAGAATTCCTCCAGTACATTCATCAGCTGTTGCTCGGCGAACACCGATTCTACGATCAACTGTATGCTGGACTTGATATTCCATTCGAGCCAATGCGTTGGTCGGTTGAGAAGGGCGTCAACCCATTCCATCTACAAGATCAGCCCGAAGTGATCGATAAGGAAGGTCGCGTTGTTCAGATGATCAACGCATATCGTGTGCGCGGACATATCCTCGCGCGCATCAATCCTCTCGGACACGAGGCGTATTACTATCCAGAACTTGATCCAGCACACTACAACTTCACGATCTGGGATTTGGATCGTGAGTTTGACACCGGTGGTCTGGGCGGCGTAAAGCGTGCGACGCTTCGCGACATCATCGACATGCTGCGTGACACATACTGTGATCACATCGGCATCGAGTACATGCATGTGCAGGATCCAGATCAGAAGAACTGGGTTCGCGAGTACGTCGAGAACACACACCTCAAGCTTGACCTCACACCGGAGGCAAAGCTTGATACATTCCGCAAGTTGGCGCGAGCAGAGAACCTCGAGAACTTCCTCCACACGAAGTTCCTTGGCGCAAAGCGCTTCTCCCTTGAAGGGGGCGAAAGCACGATGATCATTCTTGATCAAGTGCTCAAGCAGGCAGCCACAAGCGGATTGTCAGGTGTCGTGCTTGGTATGGCACACCGTGGTCGCATCAATGTGCTGGCCAACATGATGGGCAAGCCACTCGAGAAGATCTTCAACGAGTTCGAAGGCAAGATTGATCCGGAGTCATTCCAAGGCTCAGGCGATGTGAAGTATCACCTCGGTGCCAAGGGAACATACGTAGCTGATAATGGCTTGTCGATCCACATGGTGCTTGCGCCAAACCCGAGTCACCTCGAGGCCGTAAATCCGGTTGTCGAGGGTATAGCTCGCGCATTGGATGATCAGTATCGTGATGACACCTACAGCACAGTGATGCCGATTCTGATCCACGGCGATGCTGCGTTTGCTGGACAAGGTGTTGTGCCGGAAACGCTGAACATGGCCCGATTGTCCGGTTATTCAACTGGCGGAACGATTCACATCATCATCAACAACCAGATCGGTTTTACAACTTCGCCTGAAGATTCGCGTTCGACGCACTATGCATCGGACATTGCGAAGATGCTCCAGGTTCCGATCCTGCACGTTGATGGTTACAATCCGGAAGCGTGTCGTGCAGCAGCAGAGTTCGCGTTTGCGTACCGCAAAGCGTTTGGTAACGATGTTGTGATCGACATGTATTGCTTCCGTAAGTACGGTCACAACGAGCAAGACGATCCAACAGCAACGCAACCACTTCTGTACAAGAAGATCCGCAATCTCGATCCAGTTCGTAAGGTCTATGGTCAACGTCTGCTGATTGAACGTGTGGCTACTGAAGACACACTCAAAGCCATTGTTGATCATGAGCTTTCTGTATTAGCTACAGCATACGACAATCGCGCATCGGCAGTGAGTGCAGCGGCGGTTACTCCGCAGTATTCCTTCTTCGCGCCAGTGCAGACGGCTGTTGCACACGACGAACTTGCGACAATTGCACGCGCCGTTACGTCGGTGCCAGAAGGCTTTAACATTCATCCGAAGGTGAAGACCGAAGCCGATAAACGCATGGCTTCGTTCGAACAGGGTCATGTACAATGGGGTATGGCCGAAGCACTGGCTTTCGGATCCTTGCTTCGTGATGGACATTCTGTTCGCATTAGTGGACAGGATAGCGGACGTGGCACATTTAACCATCGTCAGGCGGTTCATCGTGATGGCGTCACCGACGCACGTCATGTACCTCTCAACGACATCGGTGCTGTTCATAAGCTTCACATCCACGACTCGTCGCTTTCGGAGTACGCTGTGCTCGGCTTTGAGTACGGATACAGCACCGTAGCAAAGGATGGAATCACGATGTGGGAAGCTCAGTTTGGTGACTTCGCCAATGGAGCACAGATCGTATTCGATCAGTTCATCTCGAGCGCCGAAGAAAAGTGGGGACAGCGCAGCAACCTTACAGTGCTGCTTCCTCACGGCTATGATGGTCAGGGTCCGGAACACTCGAGCGCACGTCTCGAGCGTTTCCTGCAGCTGTGTGCGCAGGACAACATGATTGTCTGCAACTTCACCTCACCTGCGAACTACTTCCACGCGCTGCGTCGGCAAGTAAAGGCTGAGTGGCGGAAGCCAATGATCATCATGACGCCAAAGGGCTACCTGCGCATCTTCCAGTCGGAACTTGATGAACTGGTGAACGGAAGCTATCATGAGATTCTCGACGACAGCTCAGTTGCCGATGTGTCGGCTATCAGCCGAGTCGTGATCTGCACCGGCAAGGTGTATAACGAGCTTGCAAAGAAGCGGGCCGACGTGGGAGCGTCGCATGTCGCGCTTGTTCGTCTCGAACAATTGTACCCGTTCCATCACGAAGGCATGAAGTCCGTTCTCGCGCGTTACGGCAATGCTCGTGATATCGTCTGGTGTCAGGAAGAACCGAAGAACATGGGCGCATGGATTTTTATACAACCGAACATCATAGAGTCGCTCCAATCAGGTCAGACACTTCGGTACGTCGGACGCAGTGCATCGGCAAGTCCAGCAACGGGTTCAGCGAAGGTGCATGAGCTTGAGCAAGACGCTCTTCTTAGCGAAGCGACGGCGTAACGCCTGCCGGAACATATGCTTGTGGATGACGACGCCGACCTGAGGTTACATACTCGAGTCGGCGTTTT
>JAURNF010000088.1 GCA_030830285.1 Candidatus Kapaibacterium sp. | reverse complement strand
GATGGGCATATCTAACGCGATTGCGTATGCGACTATTTGTGCTCACAACATGTGCCTTAGCATCTGCGCTATGTCTCGCTCCACGTAACATCTACGCAGACGTCTGGCGCGTTGGCCCTACACAGCAGTACAAGGTGCCAAGCGCAGTAGCATCGCTGGTGCAGGATGGTGATGAGGTGTGGATCGACCCAGCTGAATACATCGGCGATGTCGCCATTTGGCGCGCACACCGTTTGAAGCTCTACCGGACGCCTTCGGCGGCTGAGGGTTCGTTCGCGATTCTTCGTGCCGATGGGAAGGCAGCAGAATCAAAGGCGATTTGGGTGATCAAAGGTAATGACTGTATCGTATCGGGTATCGACTTTCGCGAGTGCCGAGTGCCCGATCGTAATGGCGCAGGTATCCGCGTCGAAGGCACGAACATCACGGTATCACGATGCGCGTTTCGGAAGAACCAGGATGGTATTCTGGCAGGAAACAATCTCAACAGCACGATTCTCGTTGAGTACTCGGATTTCGAACAAAGTGGTGCTGGCGATGGCTTGTCACATGCGATCTACATCAACCATGTGAAGGCCTTCATCTTCCGGTTTAACTACTCGCATGCAACTGAGGTTGGACACGAGTGTAAGTCACGCGCATACTTCAACTACATTGCCTACAATCGCTTGTCGAACGAGGATGGACGTGGTTCGCGGAATTTGGATCTACCGAACGGCGGCACGAGCGTGGTGATTGGCAACATCTTTCACAAGGGTGCCAACGCCGAGAACGGTAACGTGATCGGCTACGGACTCGAGGGTCTGAGCGATACAGTCGACAACTCCCTCTACATCTCGCATAACACCGTTGTGTCGTCACGGTCGCTCTCAACGTTTCTGCGCATGGATTCATCGACGAGTCGCCTGCATGCTGCAAACAATGTGTTTGTTGGCAACATGACAGTCCTCATTGGCTCTGCGAAGTCGATCGATACACTCAACAATCTCGCGTTCGCGCGTCCAGAGTCTGTCGGCTTCATCAACCCATCAGCATACGACTATCGTATCACGCAGTCGAGTATTCTCCGCGACAAAGCAGTTGAATCAGCAACTGCTACATCAACCCTTGAGAACTACCGCGAACTCCCTCTCACGCCCGTGTTGGTATATGTGCATCCGTGTCAGGATCGCATACGCCTTGGCAGCAGCGACGTTGGCGCGTATGAGTATGATGCGCTCACGTCGGTGGATGATGCACGTGAGCAACCACTCAACCTGTATCCCAACCCCGCTGCTGACATTGTGTCTGTAGCAGACGGCGTGTACGACCAGACATCCAGCACACAGGTCATCGATATCACCGGTCGAACCGTCATCGACACGCGGCTCTCACGATTCTCCGTTGCTCATCTGCCCGCAGGTGTCTACACCGTTATACGCGGCGCGCACGTGGCACGACTGCTCGTACAACGATAATGTCGGTGTGGGTGAACTGCGCGAAGCTTATCCGCGCTTCTTGATCGCGTCGGCTACGCGGTTGAGTGCTTCGTTGATGTTCTCGATGCTGTTCGCATAGGAGAAGCGGATGAAGCCTTCACCGTGGGAACCGAACGCTGTGCCGGAGAGGCATGCAACGCCTGCTTCATACAGCAGGAAGTCTGCTGCTTCTTGCGAGGTCATGCCTGTGCCGGTGATGTTCGGGAATACGTAGAACGCACCGTGTGGCTTGTGACAGCGGAATCCAGGGATCTGGTTGAGTCCGTCAACGATTGCATCGCGGCGACGCTCGAATTCCTTGAGGAACACGTCCACGTGTGGAAGTGTGCGATCATGCAATGCTTCGATACCAGCGATCTGGGAGAACGAGCTCGTGCATGATGTGCAGTTTGTTTGGAGCTTGGCAACAACCTTGGCCATGTCCTTCGGGAACAGACCGTATCCAAGACGCCAGCCGGTCATCGCAAAGGTCTTCGAGAAGCCATCAAGGATGATCGTACGCTCCTGCATGCCTTCGAACTCTGTGATCGATGTATGCTTGAAATCACCGTACGTGACCTGTGAGTAGATCTCGTCGCTGAGGACGATCAGGTTGTGCTTGATTGCGAGTTCTGCGATTTGCTCGAGGTCTTCACGCGTAAGGATTCCACCTGTTGGATTCTGCGGCGTGTTGATGATCACCATGCGTGTCTTCGGCGTGATGCGTGCTTCGAGATCACCAACGTCGAAACGGAATTCCTTCTCTTCGCGCAATGGAAGCGGCACTGGCTTTGCACCGAGGAAGTTGATCACCGACTCATAGATTGGGAAGCCTGGGTCTGGATAGATCACCTCATCACCTGGATCGATCATCGCCATCATGCCGTAGAACATGATTGGCTTTGCACCTGGCGTGATCACCACGTGATCAGCATCCCACATCTTGTACCCGCGTGTCTTGTTCACGTAGTCAGCAACGGCTTGACGTGCTTCTGGCAGACCAGCGGCTGGACCATAATGCGTGAATCCATTGTCGAGGGCGTTCTTCGCTGCTTCGATGATGTTCGGCGGCGTATCGAAATCGGGCTCACCGATCTCCAAGTGCACAACGCTCTTCCCTTGTGCTTCAAGAGCACGGGCCTTTACAAGAACTTCGAAAGCTGTTTCTGTACCGAGGCGAGAGATGCGTTCTGCTACGTGCATGGTAGTCGTATTCCCTAGTGAGTGTTGTGAGTCGAGATTGAGCGCAAAGATACGATGTGCGTGTTACGCAAGTTCTGTGGCCACTGGTGCTGAAATCACGATGTGGCGGAGGTCGTCGTTCTGCTCGTCGGCGGTGATGCGAACATCCCATCGACGTGTTGGCATGAGTGATGCTGCCTTTTCAGGCCATTCGATCAGCTTGATCGCGTCGTGTGCAAACACCATGTCGTCGAAGCCGACCTCTGCCAACTCCTCAGGAGAGTCGATGCGGTAGAGGTCAACGTGATAGATCTTCAGTGGTTCGCCGTCGAGCGTAGTGCCGGCGTACTGGTTGATGATGGTAAACGTCGGACTCGTTACGAGGTCGTCCACCGAGAAATACTCGCAGACGCCTTTGACGAACTCCGTCTTGCCCGCACCAAGATCACCCTCGAGTGCAACAACATCGCCAACACGCAATCGGTCGGCAAACTGCTGTCCTATCTGAATTGTCTCGGCTTCGCTATGCGACCGGAGGTGTAAATCCTCCATGGAGTGCATCCCATACTGGAACAGGAACGTGCCGGCGGGTGCCAGCCCCCTCTCAACGGGGCTCCAAAGTTACCACGGGAAGGATCATCTCCTCCATGGAAATTCCCCCATGCTGGAAGGAATCCCGGTATTTGGCCAGATAGTGGTGATAATCGGTCGGGTAGACGAAATAATGGTCGTCTTTGGCGATCACAACGCTGGTCGCAGAGCCTCCCCCGGCTGGGATCTTGTATGCCTGTGGGTCGCGGATGATCATGGCATCGCGCGCTTCAGCCTTGACGTTGCGACCAATCTTGTAGCGCAGATTGGTGGTGGTCTCGCGATCGCCGATCACTTTCGATGCGCGCATGCAGCGCACACTTCCGTGATCGGTGGTAA
This sequence comes from Candidatus Kapaibacterium sp., assembly GCA_030830285.1. Lineage (GTDB taxonomy): Bacteria > Bacteroidota > Ignavibacteria > Kapaibacteriales > Kapaibacteriaceae > UBA10438. The sequence goes on along the minus strand of JAURNF010000088.1, from coordinate 19,434 downwards.
TGACGATCTGGATGTCCTTGATCGTCGAGAGCGCACGCAGAATTCCGTAGAACGACGAATGCAAGAACCATGATCGCGTCAGTGATCGATAGGCTGCTTCGTCGGGCGCAATCTCTTTCAAGATCGGATAGTCAGAACGCGAGTGCGCAATCATATCGACGGCGTTGATGACGATTGCCGTGAGATGATGCTTGGCATAGCGCATAATATCTGCTTCAATGCGCTTGCCGAAGTCGGTGTCGATGATCTTGATGTACTGAAGATCGTTCTTGAGTTGCACGCGTCTGCGTTGCAAGAGCAACGAGAGGAACTCCTTCTCGTGACGATTCAGTGTGTGTTCATCATTCCCACGTTCATCGATGGTGAACTGCGGGTAATGCTTGTTGATGTCCGTTGGAAAGAGTCCAGCGAAGATTGAATTCCGCGCATACGGCGTGGCAGTTGGAAGAATCGAACAGTAGTAGTCGCGTTGAATGTTGAAGAGCGGACGTAGGTACGTCTCCATCATCATCCATTGATCGAGTCGCATACAGTCGACCACGATGAACACCGTTGGACGACCATTCTTGAGTTTCGGGATCAGGTGTGTATCTGCGATATGGGGCGAGAGCAGCGGCGCACCGTCTGGACGTTTATCCGAGAGCCATTCGAAGTACTCGTCTTCAACAAAGCGTGAGAACGCCCCATTACACTCGCGCCACTGATCGCGGAGTGATTGCTCGAGTCCGACCGTTGGATGTTGGTCAACTTCCAGCGAGCGCTCGGTGAGCTTCAGGTATACATCAAGCCAGTCGGCCCACTCCATGCGATCCATCAAGCGACGCGTGATATCGGAGTAGCCCTGATGAAAGTCTTGCGTGATCTTTTCTTCCGTGATACGCTGCGTATCGAGGAACTTCTTGCACGCAGCAAGGATCTGCGTGGGATTCACAGGCTTGGTGAGATAGTCATCGATCTTTCGACCGATGGCTTCTTCCATTACGGATTCTTGCTCGTTCTTTGTGACCATCACGATCGGGACTGACGGATCGATGTCTTTCAGCACCGACAGCGTCTCGAGTCCGGAGATCCCAACCATCGTCTCGTCGAGAAAGATCAGGTCGTAGCGATTCTCTTGTACCAACTCGATTGCATCTTCTCCATTGGTTGCAGTCGACACATCATATCCACGCTGTTGTAGCAGGATGATATGTGGACGCAGCAAATCGATTTCATCATCGACCCAGAGAATCTTACTCATGACATGTCCCGATAGTTGATCGTCGTTCCCTCAGCATCTGTTGACGCATCACGGTCGAATTATTGCCATCGTTGTGGTGGCCTTGGCGATGAGTTCTTCTTCCCCATCTTCATTTGCGCAGTACACCGATGCTTCGCAGAAGTGCATCGAGTTACCTGCCTTCGCAACCGTACCAACGGCGCGGAGCTTTGTGCCAAGTCCCTTACGGAAGTACGATACCTTGAGCTCCGCCGTTACGGTGTGCTCATCGGGTGCGACCAACGTAAAGCCAGCGAACCCCGCTGCCACATCGGCAATCGTCGCTGTCACACCGCCGTGGACAAGTCCGATCTGCTGCTGGTGCTCCTTCCCCAGCGTGATCTCCGCCTCTACGTATCCAGGCTCGATCACGGTGAGCACACATCCAATGTGCTTCATGAATTCCTGTCGCTCAAGGTGATTGATGATCGTTTCGCGGAAGTCGGGGTTTTTTACGGTGAAGTTCATGCTGCGAAACTACCACATCGAAATGTCAAGCGTACTTGACATTGTCTGCCGTGTCAAGTATATTTGACAATGGCTGAACCCAAAGGCACCAATCGCGTGCGTGAGTTGCGCAACGAACTCGGGATCACACAGGGCACGCTCGCCGAGCGTGTAGGTGTGAGTCGTCAGAGCATCAACTACATCGAGCAAGGCACCTATTCTCCATCCGTCACGCTTGCGTTGCGGATTGCGAAGGTCCTCGGTGAGCGAGTTGAGGACATCTTCATTCTGGAGGACGAGTAACGTATGGAACCTATGGACAACATTCATCGCGTCGAATCGATGATCCTGCAGGATGAAGCGCTGCGCTATCGTCTGTATCACACAGCATACGTCGTGCTGCTGACGAGTCTCGGCATCATGATGCTCGTTGGTGGCGTGTATCTGTTCTTCTTGCCCGAGCTCGAGCTTGCGGGCATTGCGCTCGTCTTCGCGTCGATGCTCATCGGACTCGTCTTCATCGTCACGCTCAAAGTTCGTGGCGTCATTGGAGCAGCAAGCGAAGCCGTGCTTACGACTGCACAACAACGAAAGGCTGCGCGGAACGAAATCATCGTACGGGGCATCTTGTTTGCCGTGTTCATGACCGTCTTCACATGGCTTACCGATGATGAGGCAACTCCTAGCAAGCTCGCATTTACGGGCTTCTTCAACTTCGTGTTGTGGTCGCTCGGCATGTATGCGTACTACGTTATCCGCTCCAAGCGCTCGAAGGAATCGGAAGGAGATGCGCAGTGAGAAAACAAGCGTGAGGCACTTACGTCATAGACCTCGCACTACTTGCGAGATGACCTATGAACATGAACAAACTCACCGTCAAAGCCCAAGAGGCCGTGCAGAATGCACAGGAGCTTGCTGGTGAACGTGGCAATCAGGTACTTGAGCCGCTGCACATCCTTGCTGCGTTGCTGAACGACCAAGATGGCGTCGTTGGACCAATCCTTGCCAAAGCCGGTGCGCAGTCAGCCACCGTTCATCAGCGCGTTACTGATGCACTTTCATCGCTGCCCACAGTGCAAGGGGCTAGCGGCATGGGTGTCTCGTCAGACGGACAGAAGGTGCTGCAGGACGCGTTCAATGAAGCCACCAAGCTCACTGACGAATACGTCAGCACAGAGCACCTCCTGCTTGGCATCGTCGCGTCGAAGTCGAGCGCAGGACAGATTCTCCGTGACCAAGGCATCACGCGCGACGTCGTATTGAAAGTGCTCAAAGACATTCGCGGCAACCGTCGTGTAACCGGACAGAACGCTGAGGAAACATATCAGTCGCTCGAGAAGTATGCGCGCAACCTCAACGAAGAAGCACGCAAGGGTAAGATTGATCCCGTGATCGGACGTGAGGAAGAGATCCGTCGCGTGCTGCAAGTATTGGCGCGTCGCACGAAGAACAATCCAGTGCTCATCGGCGAACCAGGTGTTGGCAAGACCGCGATTGTTGAAGGCATTGCCCAGCGGATCATATCGCAGGATGTACCAGAGACGCTTCGGTCAAAGACGATCTACTCCCTCGACATGGGAGCACTCATTGCTGGCACGCAGTACCGGGGTCAGTTCGAAGAGCGTCTCAAAGCAGTCATCAAAGAAGTCGCTGATTCCAACGGCGAAATCGTCCTCTTCATCGATGAGTTGCACACCCTCATCGGAGCAGGTGCAACCGGTGGCGCAATGGACGCTGCGAACATTCTCAAGCCAGCGCTTGCACGTGGCGAGCTGCGCGCCATCGGCGCCACAACGCTCGACGAGTACCGTCAGCACATCGAAAAGGATCCTGCGCTTGAACGTCGATTCCAAAAAGTAATCGTCCAAGAGCCATCGGTTGATGACACCATCAGCATCCTACGTGGACTCAAGGAGCGGTACGAAGTGCACCACGGCGTGCGCATCACCGACGCAGCCATTGTTGCTGCAGCGCAGCTCTCTAACCGCTACATCACTGACCGCTTTCTTCCTGATAAGGCAATTGACCTGGTCGACGAAGCAGCATCGAAGCTGCGCATCGAAATCGACAGCATGCCCGAGGAGCTCGACTCACTCGAGCGACGCATACGTCAGCTCGAAATCGAACGGCAAGCGTTGTTGAGAGAGTTGGGGTGACCCCACCCCTCTTACCGCCACTGGCGGAGGAACTCGAGACGTTCTTGGAGTTGTGCAACTGGTACGAGGAGCTTCTCTTTACCGAAGATGCCCTCTTCCTGTGAACCAAACACGAGTTCGTAATCCTTGCTCATCACGATTGCTTCTTCCGGGCAAACTTCTTCGCAGAAGCCGCAGTAGATGCAACGGAGCATGTTGATTTCGAACTTCTCAGGGTAGCGTTCCTTCTCTTTGTCTGTCTCAGCTGCACGCACTTCGATGGCAAGCGCTGGACATACACGTGAACACAGACCGCATGCAACGCAACGCTCACCGTCTTCCTCTTGCACGAGGACTGGACGCCCGCGGTACGAGCCTTCCGGAATCCAACGCTCTTCTGGATACTGGCGTGTGAACTTCGGCTTAAACATCTGCTTGAGTGTTAGGCCGAGCCCCTTAGCAATCTCTGGGAGGTAGATACGCTCCCAAAAGGTGAGTCGCTGAGCTTCTGTATTCGACGTAATGTTTGCCATAGCTGTCTGGTACTGTTTGAGAGTTCAACGAGTGCTTAGCTGAAGAAATACACACCGAGTCCGGTGAGCACGACGTTGGCAAGCGCTAATGGAAGAAGAATCTTCCATCCGAGATTCATGAGCTGATCGTAACGGAAACGTGGAAGCGACCAACGAATCCAGATGAAGACGAAGACAAGTGCGAACGCCTTCGTGAGGAAGGCAACGTGTCCGATCACAACCATCAGAATTGATGTCGCTGGGAAACCAAGAATCGCTGCATCATCAAGGAACGGAATCGCATCCCATCCACCGAGATACAAGGCTGCCATGATGCAGCTTGATGCCAAGATGTTGGCGTACTCAGCAAGGTAGAGCAATCCGAACTTCATGCCTGAGTACTCTGTGTGGTAACCACCAACGAGCTCAGGTTCTGCCTCTGGAAGGTCGAATGGTGCACGATTGGTCTCGGCAAGTGCGGTGACCATGAACAGGATGAAACCGAACGGCTGAAGGAAGATGAGCCAAATGTTCTGGCTCTGCCAATTGATGAACTCAACAAGGTTGAGCGTTCCGGCGATCAACACAACACCAACGATTGCCAAGCCCATCGAGAGCTCGTAGGAAATCATCTGCGCCGACGAACGCAAGCCACCCATGAGTGAGTACTTGTTGTTGGAGCTCCGTCCTGCAAGTGCAACGCCGTACACACCGACCGATGTCATGGCAAGCACTGCGAGAATGCCAATGTTCATGTTCGGCGTCATTGTCAACGTGTACAACGTGCCATCAATCTCAAGCGGCGGAGTGAACGGGATAACGGCAAACACCGTCACGGCTACGCCAATGGCGATGATTGGTGCCAGGAGGTGAAACTTGTAATCAGCTGCCGCCGGTACGACGTCCTCTTTGAGGTAGAGCTTAATCACGTCGGCAAACGATTGGAACAGACCCCATGGGCCTACCCGGTTTGGACCGATACGATTTTGAATCCACGCAGCGACCTTCCGTTCTGCAAGAACCATGTAGGCCGCCGCGACGAGCATGAGGTTGACAAGGATGCCAGCCTGTACAAGGACGATGATCAGTTCTGTAGTTGACATGGGGGCTTACTGTGGTTTCAAGACATGTGATTCGTACACAACACCGACAGGATCAGGCGAAGATGCCTTGCCAAGAACGAGTCCGTGGTAGGCGTTGAGAAGTTCGTAGCTCATTCCATTGAACTGCTGCACATGTGCCGCAAGGTCTGTGAAGACATCCGAACTTGCAGTGTAGTTCCATGTTGTTCCAAGCTGCTGCGCGATGCTGCGCAAGATCTGCCATGCTGGACGGCAGTTGCGCTGCTCACCCTGCGACCAACGATCGTTCGGTGCGCCAAACTTGTCCCAACGGCTCATCTTCATACCCATCGAGCGAAGGTTCTCCTTCGTCACAACAGCCGGCTCAAAGCGCTGCACGCGGTGAAGCGTATTTGTGAACGTTCCTTCCGACTCTGCCCATGTGGACATTGGGAGAAGCACGTTTGCTTGCTTTGCCGTGACCGTGTCATGCGCGCCGAGCACGATGAGCGTGTCAACACTTGCCGATGCATCTGCAAGTGATGGATGCGCACTAAGATCTTCTGCCATGACGATCAAGGCCTTGATCTCGCCACGCTTGATGCGATCTGCCATTGCATCAATGCCGTGTCCGTCACCGCGTGGTGCAATACCTACGGTGTGTGCACCAATGGCGTTCGGGCTCTTGTCGTTAACACGCAAGAACTCATCACCAAAGGTGTGATCGTTGTGCTTGATGTAATCAACGTTCCCGGTCTTAAGCACATCATGTGCAAGACGCGCAAGAACGTAGCTGTCTTCGTTTGATGCATGCGCTGAACCTACGACAGCAACTTGCGATCCCTTGAGATTGCGCAATGCCGCTGAGGCAGCTTCGATTGCTTCATCCCACGTTGCCGCAACAAGCTGTCCATTTGTGCGAACCATCGGACCGCCCAAACGCGCTTCGTTCACAAGTGCAGGTGTTGCAAGACGTCCAGTATCGCACATCCAGTAGTTGTTGACGTGCATGTTGGTGCGTGGCTCTGTGCGAAGCACTTCGTTGTTCATCACACCGATCTTGATGTTGCAACCACGAGCACAGCCCGGGCACACCGAATCAGTGAATGACATTTCCCAGACACGTGCCTTGAAACGGAAGTCGATGCTCGTCAACGCACCCACTGGGCAGATGTCGATGACGTTCATTGAGTATTCACTGTCGAATGTCGTATCAGGAAACGTGCGAATCGTCACCTTGTCACCGCGCTGTACAAACGAGAGCACAGGCTGCTTGGCAACTTCGTCGGCGAAACGGATACAGCGTGAGCACGAGATGCAACGCTCACCATCGAACATGACGTTCGGTCCGAGCTCGACACGCTTTTCCTTCTGGGTCTTCTCTTCGTTGAAGCGGCTCTTGCCCTTCGAGTGCATGAATGCATACTCTTGGAGCTTGCACTGCCCTGCCTCGTCGCAGATCGGACAGTCCAGAGGGTGATTGATGAGCAAGAACTCCATCACCGCATTCTGCGCGCCTTCGGTCTTCTGACTCGTCGTATCGACGATCATTCCGTCGGACACAGGAGTCGCACAGGCGATCTGCATCTTCGGGAACCAGTTCACAACTGGCGCACCGTCGTCGCTGAACATCAGCGAGCCGTCTGTGTCCTTTTTGTGAGTGCCAACGTTGACCAGGCACATACGGCAGTTACCCGCTACACTCAGTGCAGGGTGCCAGCAGAAATGCGGGATCGTAATCCCGTTGTCGAGAGCGGCCTCAATAATGGTCTTCCCAGGGGCTGCCTCGATAATGCGACCGTCAATGATGATTTGGGGCATTGCTGTCCTTCTTGTTTCCGATCGAACGCGTACGTCCTGAATCGAGCAAACATACGAGAATTCAACGTCTTCCCAGCGTGGTGGTGTGTTACCTATCTTCGAAGAAATGTTTCCCGAGTGAAGGATTGATACGATGGTTCGGTTTCTCGCTGCAGTCGGTATGTGCCTGGTCGTGAGTGGATCGCTGTGGGCGCAATCGTCACGGACCTTTTTGCCGGCGTCGTTGAGCTACCTGTCGCCTACTGGTGTGCTGGCAGATAGTTTGGGTGCGGCACCTGGACTGGGCTTTTCGGTGGGATACGAGGTTCAGCTTGATCGCCATCATTGGCGCGCAGGTGCACGGGGCACGTGGATGCAGTCGGCACTGGGTAAGGGGCTCTCGGGCGATTATTCCGACTACATGACGACGTACTATCAGTTGCTTGCGACGATACGCTACAGCGTGTTCAAGCATGGGTGGACACCGTACGTGCAGGCCGAAGGCGGCTTGGGCTTCCTCGCGCTCAATAAGGTGGTCAACAACATGCCGATTCGTCTCGACGAGGTATCGGCAGTTCGTGGTTCCTATGGAGGCTCACTGGGTGTGCTCATCCCGGTGTCTGATGTCCTCGATGTGGACGTCGCCGGACGGTATAGCTATGCAGCGATTGATGATGGATATGCCCTACTGGGCATTCATGCGGGCGTGAGCTATACGCTGCGTTAAGGGGCTTGCGTGTCGTTGGGCTTCGATCCGTCGGCGCACGGAGTATCCAACATCGAGATCGATGACTGCACTGTGCCGCGAGCGACGTGTGCATGAATCTCTGGCTCGAGCGCTGCCTCTGCAATGCGCCAGATGTTCTGACATGGGAAGCGGTTTTCGTACATGGCACGTCCGATAACCACACTGTCAACATTGCGTGGTACGCGCTGTTGGAGCTCCCACAGGTGCTCGGGAGATGCGATGCCCCCTGCCATGGTAATGCGAAGCTTGGCTACGTCTGCGATGCGTAGGATGGTGCCGACATCCTCGCCTGAGAGATTACCCTCCCAGTCGACTTCGGTGTAGATGATGCGTTGTCCACCAAGCGCAGCAACGTGCCGAATGTAGACGTCGTCGGGAATACGTTCGCCATTGCCCACGTCAATCGCACCATCGTGTCCGCGCACGCTGAAGATTACCCTACTCGCCCCATAGCGCTTGATAAGGTCTGATGCTTCGTCTGGAGCGTTCCATGCTTCCACGTTGATGGCCACGCGATACACACCTGCGTCGAGCAATGCCCGGTATTCAGCAATTGAGGCTTGACGAGAGATGAACTGAATCGGCACGTCGACAGCACGCTGCATGTCGATCACCGATTGCGTATTGCGTGGATCATGCACACCACGCAACGAATCAATATCAGTCACGTGAATGCACTTCGCATTTTCACGTCGCCACAACTGCGCGAGCTCGACAGGATGATCGCTGATTTCAGAGTAGAGCTGCTCGGTACCCTCGACGCCTCGGATGCACCGCAGCGCGTGCCCTTGCGTGAGATCGATTGCTGGTATGATGAGCAGTTGCATTGCGGTTGTTATGACGTGAACTGGAGTGCCAATCGTATCAAGCGATCGGCTGACTCATGTGCATCGGGGTTTGATGCCATTGCAGCCTTCACTGATTTCTCTGCAGCTGCGCGCGTGAATCCAAGCGCTTGCAAGGCCGAGATCGCGTCTTCCATGTGTTGCGATGCGCCCCCTACCGACTGCAGTTGTGCACCAGGTACGATGTGCAGGAACTTATCACGGAGCTCAATCACGATACGCTCTGCCGTCTTCTTCCCAATTCCTGGTAGACGTTGCAGAGCGATGACGTTGCTGCCCACGATTGCTGCTTGAAGCTCTGATATTGATGAGGCCGACAGCATTCCGAGTGCAATACGTCCACCAATACCTTGAATCGATGTGAGCAAACGAAATGCATCGCGCTCGGCTGTCGTTGCGAAGCCGAACAAACTCATTGCGTCTTCTCTCACCACCATGATCGTAAACAGCGTCACGTTTTGTCCGATTGCAGGAACAACATCAGCTGTTGACAACGGCACGCTCACCGCATAGCCAACACCGTTGCAGTCGATAACAACGTCCATTCCCTGAGCATGGGCTACGCGCCCTGTGAGCTGTGCAATCATAGTGGGCAAATATCGGGAGGTTCTGATGAACAAGGTGTCAATCGGACGTGAAGCAGAGCAAATCGCGGCGGACTACCTTGAGGAGCACGGCTATACGATCCTTGATCGGAACTATACCTTCAAGCACATGGGCGAGATTGACATCGTTGCCGAAATCGATCACACGCTCGTCTTCATCGAAGTCCGCTTCCGTCGATCACGTCATTACGGAAGTCCCGAAGGCTCGCTCACCCCGCGCAAGCTGCGCACCATCCGCCGGGTTGCCGAAGCATGGATGGCGCATCACAGGCGTCGAAGCGGTGCCGTGCGGTTCGACATGATTGCGGTTGAACTCATGGGCATCGATACGGAAATCCGGCACCATCGGAACGCGTTTTAGCGGTGCTCGTGGAATCGCCGCACGGCGTATCTTCGCCTCCTATGTGGCAATATCTCCTCAAACGTGTGGTGCTGTTCATCCCCACACTGTTCATCATCACGCTGATCTCCTTCGGCGTGAGCCGTCTCGCGCCCGGCGACCCCGCGGCCGCGAAGGTTGGACAAGGTTCAGAGGGTGGCATGCGTGGCAACAGTACGCTCAACGACAAGAGCGCGCAGCTGTTGCGCGAACAATGGCACCTTGATAAACCGATCTGGCAACAGTATGTGATTTGGACAGGGGGCCTGCTGTGCTTCGATATGTCGAAGGTCTTCAGCAATGGAACCACGCAATGGTCTGCCGCATCATGGACGGGACGTCCTGACTTTGGTCGGTCGTTTCAGGATAATCGTCCAGTGTTCGATAAGATGGTTGAGCGCGTCCCGGTGACGCTCACGATGAATCTTATCGCAATCATCATCGCCTATCTCATCGCCGTGCCCTTGGGCGTGTACAGCGCGACGCATCCGGGCACCCTGGCAGATCGCGCATCGACGTTTGTGTTGTTCGCGCTGTATTCACTTCCGGTGTTTTGGATTGGTACGCTTGCGCTGACCTTTTTCGCGAACCCTGAGTTCGTCTCCATCTTTCCATCGAGCGGTCTGCGGTCGCCAAGCTTTTCGATGAACTGGCCGTTTTGGAAAAAACTGCTCGACTACGCGTGGCACCTCGCGCTTCCGATGATTGTGTATGTGTATGCAGACTTTGCCTTCATCTCACGTCAGATGCGCTCATCGATGCTCGAAGTGATACGTCAGGACTACGTGCGCACAGCACGTGCAAAGGGTCTGTCGGAGCGTTCCGTGATTTACCGTCACGCTCTCCGCAATGCGCTCATCCCATTGATTACACTCGTCGCTGCGCTTATCCCTAACCTCATTGGCGGGTCGGTGATTATTGAGTCGATCTTCTCGATTCCAGGAATGGGTGAACTCTCCTTCAAGGGGCTTGTCGCTCGCGACTATCCAATGATCATGGCAGTGTTTACAGTATCGGCCATTCTTACACTCGTCGGCATGCTGGTTGCCGACATCCTCTACAGCATAGCTGACCCGCGAATCTCGTACGGACGAAAGGCATCATGATGAGTACAGAAGGTGAAAGCTACGGCGCCTTTGTACGGCGTCAGTTTCGTAAGAGCGCGTTTGGCATGATTAGCGTGTGGGTTGTTGGTGTGATCGCCGTGATCGCCATCCTTGCGGACGTCCTAGCCAACGACAAACCAATAGCGTGTTCGCTTCGCGGCGAACTCTCATTTCCTGTTGCTACAGAACTCGGTGTTTCACTCGGTCTGACGCAGTGGAATGCAGAGTTTGCAACTGCCGATTGGAAGGCGCTGCCATATGATTGGGCAGTGTTCCCCCCTATCCCATATGCTCCAGGCAGCACTGATAAGCGTCTGGTGACCCTCGCCGAACGCGAGCCTTCAGGTGCACATTGGCTCGGCACTGATCACCTCGGACGTGACGTTGTGGCCGGACTTATCCATGGCTCACGTTATGCTCTCAGCATTGGATTCGTAGCAATGTCGATTGCCCTTGCCATTGGCATTGTGCTCGGCGCACTCGCAGGGTACTTCGGCGGCGGCATCGATATGCTGATCTCGCGACTCATCGAAATCGTGATCACCTTCCCACGCTTTTTCTTGATCATCACGATTGTCGCGCTTGTCGAGTCGGGAACACTATGGCTGATCATGGCCCTGATCGGACTCACCGGTTGGACGTCGATTGCACGCTTCATGCGTGGTGAAGTGTTGCGTGTGCGAAATCTTGATTACGTCAGCGCAGCTACTGCACTTGGCTATTCAACACCTCGCATCATCTTCCGTCACGTGATGCCGAATGCAATCGCACCTGTGCTGATCTATGCTGCATTTGGAATCGTAAGTGCAATTCTCTTCGAGAGCGCATTGTCCTTCCTCGGCTTTGGTGTTCCACCAACAGTGGTCACCTGGGGCAGCGTATTGCATCATGCACGCTCAAGTACGTATTCATGGTGGCTGGCGATCTTCCCTGGCGCAATGATCTTCATCACGGTAAGCGCATTCAACTTGATTGGTGATGCACTCCGCGACGCAACTGATCCACGACTGCGTTCGTGACGCGTTAACAGCTTACGGAGCTAAGCGCTCGGTTACCCACTGTTCGCCGTCCTTGCGGTAGCGAATGCGATCGTGCATGCGCGATGGACGTCCCTGCCAGAACTCAATCGTCAACGGACTCAGTCGATAGCCGCCCCACGTTGGTGGCAGTGGTATCACACCTTCTGCAAACTGCTGTTGAATGGCAGCAAAGGATGCGTCGAGATCATCTCGCGACGCTACAACCGCACTCTGTTGTGATGCCCAAGCTCCGAGCTGACTCTCGCGTGGACGTGAGTGGAAGTATGCTTCTGACTCCTCACGCGAAACACGCTCGACACGTCCAGCAATGCGGATCTGACGCTCTAGGTCTGGCCAAAAGAAGAGCAACGCGGCAACGGGATTCTGTTCGAGACAGCGACCCTTTTCACTCGCGTAGTTTGTGTACCATACAAAACCAGTCTCATCAAATCCTTTGAGCAACACCGTTCGAGCTGACGGCACACCATGTTCATCAGCCGTTGCGAGTGTCATCGCCGTTGGTTCGGGCACGTCTGCTGAAAGCGCTTCGTCGAACCAATGTCGGAACTGCTCAAATGGATTCTGCGCGACGGAACTCTCGGTGAGTTCCTCTCGCTTGTACTCTTTGCGAAGCGATGCTATGTCGTGCTGCACTGGGTTACCTTCCGACAACGATGAATGGCAGACGCACGTGCGAACGCGCATCAGATGGAGCGAGCACGTATGTACCAGGTGTGAGCGAAGCCGTGCTCACATGCACGACGCCGCGCTCGATGGATACGGTAGCAACGATTTCACCGGTTACAGAGATTACGTTGACCGCAACTGCGTTGTCGTATGCCGACATCACGCGCAGCGGTTGCCCCTGCTCTACTGGGTGTGGGCCAAGGATGCGGAGTGCATCATCAGCATTCGCAGCGTCGTCAACAGACACAACAGATGATTGTTTTTCGCACAACACATCAATCTCTGGATCAAGGATAAGCTCACGCGGAACCCAGCCAAGATTAAGATCAACAGTCTGCGTACGTGCATTGATTACCACAACCGTATCTCGTGTCTCAGTTTGTCCAACGACACGTACACGGATCGGCATCACAAACACATCAGGCACGTTTACGTCAGCCTGTGTCTGTGAAATCGTAACACGATACGAAAACGGAGCACCGCCCGGAAGTGGACGTATCACCGCATCGAAGATCGGGTGACCGGCCTTCACAAGCCATTGATTGAAGAACGTACTCCATGCAACAGGTGGATTCGGAATCTCTTGCTCAAGGAACTGCATGAACTGGAATGTCTGCGCAGAACCCTTTGCGTACTTCGCGATGTATGCTCGAAGTGCCGGGAAGAACACGTCGTCGCCGACCATGCGGCGCATCATATGGTAGATCCACGATGACTTGTAGTACGTGGTGTTAACGTTGAAGATGATGCCGATTGGAATGTCATACACCGGGGGCTCACGAAGTCCAACCAGCATATACTGTCCACGCTTCGCCCACATAACACTGATGTACTGCTGATTGCCTCCATAGTGCTCGGCCCAAAGCGCCTCACCCCACGATGCACCGCCCTCATTCAACCAGATGTCAGCCCACGTTGCACACGTTACCTCATCTCCAAGCCACTGGTGCGCAACTTCGTGTGCGTAGCCGAGTTCTTGATCGCCAACCAGCCATCGGCGATTGACTGTTGTCATTGACTGGTGTTCCATGCCACCAAACGGCACCGGACTAACGGCGACGTGACCGTATGTCGCGTATGGGTAACGTCCAAAGTAGTTCTCAAATGCCTCGAACATCTCCGGCACGTTCTGCACTGCCTTGCGGGCATTGAATCGCGGTCCTTGATCGTCTACATCAAAATGATAATTCCGAATTGGCATCGTGCTGCCATCCTCACGCTTGTACTCCTGCATGTATAGCACATACGGTGCGGCATTGACCGCGAAGAGATACGTCGACATCACCTGATCGTGACGCCATGTTTGGATTGATGCAGTATCGCCATCAGCGATGCTATCGATCGGCACGCCATTGGATACTGCAGTGAACCCAACAGGCACGCGTACATGTGCGGTGAAGTAGGCCTTATCATCTGGCTGATCATTGCATGGGAACCAGCGGCGAGCATCCTCTGGCTGCGAGAACGTGAAGCCACTTGCATACGGCACGTTGATAACCTGTGCGTCTTCCTTTGCGTAGAGATATAGCGCTGCGTCATCACTCCGATTTGCGTAGTAGATCGTCAGTTCCACGTCCTGACCACGACGCAGCATCGTTGGAAGGTCCATCGTGAGCGAGCGAACGTTCTTGCGATATGTGATCTTGGTTCCATTGACCTTCACCGAATCGATCACCAACGTGGTGGCGTCGAACACGACGGATGAAAGACTATCGACACGTGCTCGCACAACAGTCCGAACAATGCCTGTTGCCTTGCGTTCCCCGCGCTGTGCTCGAGGTGTGAAAAGCGCTGAATACCAGTCGAGCGTCACATCATACGACTGCACATCGATCGTCGTATCGATCGACTTTGACGGAAACGACTCTCCCATAAGCTGGTGTCCGTGGAGAGGACGCAGCGAAGCCTCCAGCTTTTCATCAGTTACCAACCACTCGAGGAACGAAGGTTTGTCTTCTTGTGCCTGACCTGATGCCGAGGCTATGACGCAGACAAGCACGACAGCCGTACGTCGCAGTGAAGTGATCATAGTGGTTGTCCTGAAAGTGCTTGTGAAGGGTACTCGACGTTACGCGCCATGCGGACCCGTGCGTGGGAGTGGAGAACGATCGCGGACGTAATTGTCCATCCACCAACGCATATCTGCGTTGGATTCGTTCCGCCGTCCTGCAAGCACATGATCAGCATTGTCGTACATGATCAGTTTATAGGGATGTTCAAGCCGCTGAAGTTCGAGCGCTAAGTGCAACGAGTGTTCTGCCTCTACACGACGATCGCCCGTTCCATGCAACACCAAGAGCGGTGTCGTTCGACACAACCTATCGGCCCAAAGCACGGCACTGCGGCGCTCAGCTTCTTGTTGCACGACTGCGTCCGACGGCAAATGTTTCATCATCGTCTTGCGAATGTATGCCGAGGCATCAACTGCGTTGATCCGTGTTGGCGCACCAAACGTCACCGCAGCACGAAAGCGATCTGTTCGTGCGAGCATCATCAGAGCCATCATGCCGCCACGACTGCCTCCGATCAAACCGATGCGATCGCGATCAACGTATCCTAATCCATCGAGCAGCGGCAACACGTTGAGTGCATCATCCACATCGCCTGCACCCCACTCCTCTGTGTCGCCTTCAGAGCCCCCTACACCGCGGTAGTTCGATGCTATTGCAACGTATCCCCACGAAGCATACATGCCAATCAGCGGCATCGCTGTTTCTGGAGTGAGCGCACCACGAGGGCCGCTACCACCGCGATTGAACACAATGGCGGGAAACGTTGTTGGTCCGGCAGGTGGAAGGGCAAGGAAGCCATGAATCCGTCGGCCATGACTCGCATACTGTATGGCATAGAGCGTGACGGCTTCAAATCGTGCGAGGTCGTCGCCTTTAAGCGCACGACGCGCCATCGAGAGCGAGCTCGACGGAATGGTGAGCTGTGCGGCCGAGAGGAGCGTACCATCAATCATGGTTGTTACCGCTTCGACCGCTCACGGTACTTCTTCGCCAGTCGCTTGTGTCGATTATTAAGCTCGAGCTCACGTCCATCGATGAATGCATGGATCACATTATTCGACTTACTATCCATCGCATCACCAGTGCTGACGAACAACGTTGCGCTCTTTCCAACTTCGAGTGAGCCGTACGTAGCTGCTACACCGAAGAGTTGTGCAGGCCAAAGTGTGAGTCCACGCAATGCGTCGAGTTCTGACATACCGAATGCGCGAGCCGTGCCTGCATGAAACGGGAGATTGCGCTGCTGCCATGCGCCGTCGTCAGAGAATGCGAATGGGATCCCCGCCTTTGCAAGCGTCGCAGGGAGGGTAAACGCAGCATCGTATCCATCTTCTTCACGACGCGGCAATGCGTGCACACGTGGGATGATGATGCCAACGCCAGCGCGCTGAAGTTGCTCGAGCACCAGTGGTGCATCAACCGCACCGCTGAGAATCACACGGACGTTCATCGTCTGCGCGAAGTCGAGCACGCTTTCGATCTGACGTCGTGTAGCACATTCAACGATCACAGGCACGGAGTCTTCGAACACACAGCGCATGGCTTCGAACCGAATATCACGCAGTGATGTGTCAACCCCTGCGCGAGCCTTCTCGGAGTATCCACGTGCAGCTGTGAAGAGATCGTAGACCTGACGTACGTTTTGCTCGATGTCCTTCCGTTGTTCGTCTGCGCTCTTGCGTTGCCACCATGCAGTTGTAATCTCCATCGCTGGCCATGAGAGGATCAAACCTGAGACGCGTTTCACGGCGAGATCCTCGCGCGTCCATCCATCAAGGCGCATCAGCGAGCTCTGTCCAGAGACAAGTCCGCCCTGCGGAGTGCTATTCACCAGCAACACCCCATTTGAGCGCACCGTTGGGATGATTTCGCTATCGGGATTGTATGCTGTTTCAGCACGTGCATTTGGGTTGAGTGAACCAACTTCTCCAAAGTCACGAGTCGAGCGCACCGCGTCAATCTCCGTCAGACCCAACGTTGTCGACGGTGCGATAAAGCCAGGGTACACACGCGCACCCTTGCAGTCGACCGTACGTGCACCATCCGGAATCTGCGCAGAAGCACCAACGGCTGTGATGACACCCTTATCAAACACAAGTGTTGCGTTTGAGATCGGCGCACCAACAGCGGTGTGGATCGTGGCATTAATCAGCGCGATTGGTTGACGCTGCGGAGCACCTGGGATTTCGTCCCCTGCGCTGAGTGCACTGCCAGCAACAAGTGCGGCGAGTGTTGCGAGAATCAGAATACGTTGCATAGACGCAAACTTACTCCAAAAAAAAGGGAACCCCCAGACGTCACCACTCGTCTAGGGGCTCAGCGTCTCGGGCACTAAAGCGCCACAGAGACATCACAAATCTATCACGAAACTGCAATTATGTGCACAGTTTTGCCACTCTAATTTTGTCAGTTGCAAAATTCTACCGATGTTTGTGGCCCGAACGGGGTGTAGCGTAGCCCGGTTAGCGCGTCTGCTTTGGGAGCAGAAGGTCGCAGGTTCGAATCCTGCCACCCCGACACTAGAACGCCCTCGTCAGCATTGTGTTGACGAGGGCGTTGTTCGTTTGTAGAATTGGCAGCCTATGGTTTACAGGGCTGCGAGTTTCTTCAGATCCACCGAAGCCGCGATTGAGCGAGCTGTTTCGAGCGAGGTTTGATTGGTTGCTGTCACCTCAAGCACGAACCGTCCACCGAGCGAGTAGATCACCGTTGCATCCTTGGTTGCCTTCTGCAGGCTTTCAAAGCCGTTGATCAACACGTCATCCGTCTGGAAGGTCTTCGAAACCTCAGTATCGTTCTCCACGGAGATTGGGAGTGCGAAGACTGCAGTTGCAGACTCCCATCCGCTTGCCGAGGCGTTGTAATCGACCAGCGTCACCGTGACCCGCGCACCTGATTGCGACGTGTACGTTGTGCTCACACGAGAAAGCGACATACCTGGAACCGAAACTTGCTCGGTTGAAGGCGTGCCTGATGTGTACCCCGCAATACTTGCTGGAAGGTACTGCTTCAGCGTTGCAGCGGGCATTGCCGTAGTGTCTCCCTTTGCACGACGGGCGTCGCGGCGCTCTGTGACCGCCTTCATTGCCTGTGCCATATCGGAATCCTCTCCTGGGAGTCCGAACAAGTCCTCAGAGGCCTGTGTGTCTTGAGCCGGCAGATCAGCTGGAGAGTCGCCTTCACCAGAACATCCAGCAATGATGACCCCTGCCAAGAGCATCGTGATAATAAATCGAAATTGCATGCGCGATCTCGCAGTGAAAGTTGAAGAATGGCGGTAACTTTCCGAGGTATTTTAGCGTTTTGACGCTAGTCACCGCATCGCAAAACTACGAGTAATTCATGGCATTCACGAGCACCAACGTCTCCTATAAAACTCGAACATTCCTCCTCGTAGTCGCAGCTATCACGTCGTTGATACCTGCCGCATTCGAGGTTCGTGCGGATGATGGGCAGCAACATGGCGTGAGATACTTCACTCCCCTGCTCTCATCAGGGGATCCTGCCCCACTGCTCGCTTCCGACGCATCACATCCGACAATCATCGTGCGGTATCTCGGATATCGATGCACGCACTGCATCGAGCACCTACGATATCTCAACCAACATGCTCAGGTCTTGCGCGAGCATGGCATTCGTGTACGTGCTACGAGTCCTGATAGCCCAGAACGTTGGCGGGAGCTCGCACAGCGGTTTGCGTTCGACACTACAATGATGTCGTATAGCAGCGATCCTGAGAATACGCTTGCTGAACAACTCGGAGCGCAACCCGTTGTGAACGACACGCTCTTCGATGCACATGCATCGATTGTTGTGCGCGATGGACGTGTCGTATTGAGTGTGATCACAGACCAACCATACACTGATGTTGCGCGTCTTGTTTCCCACGCAGCACCAGAGTCGATGATGATTGTTGAGAGTGCTCACGTCATTGATCAATATCTCACGATGCCAACCGAGATCAAGGCGATTGCAACTGCCGATGATGGTATTGCTTCACCAATCGATCTTGACTTCGGCAGAAGTCCGATGAATGCGAATGATCTCTGGGTAGTAACGGGCGAGCCTAAGGGGCATGCGATGGCGATCATACACAATGCAGGGTCTACTCAGCAGGCGATCCGCAGGAAGAAGGATTCGCGCGCGTATCACTTCATGTGGCGCACGATGGGCATTGCGATGGGAACCAACGGTTCATTCGCAACGGCACAAAACGGCGAGCCTGGCAACAACGACCTCAACTACATGTTCATGGGTCCAACGTTGTGGTCGGCAGACACGGCTGTGTTTGCCTCGCGCTACCAGAACACCGATGCATACCTTGCATCGCACCTCGACATGCTACACCAAAGTCCGTGGGGCCTTGGCATCGCACACGATACTGGGAATGTCTACTGGGTACTGGACGCACGGTACAAAGACATCTGCCGGTATGACTTCCGCGATCCCCATGAAGTTGGTGGTACGGACCACCGTGATGCAATCATTCGTCGCTACAGCGACGTCGCCATCACACCAGCCGAGCGCGGACGTCCGGCGCATATCGATCTTGATCCAACGACGGGCTACTTGTACTACATCAACCCTGGCAAGGCCAGCGTGCACGTACTCGATACACGGACTGGTGCGGTCGACAAGCCGCTCGTCCCACCAGCAGAGAGTTCAGAGAATCTGGCTGAGTTTGTTGGCATGACAGGTGCCATCACGCGCACGGTGGTGAAACCCGGTGTCCTCCGTGAGCCGGTCGGACTCGAAGTGTATGGTAACAGGCTGCTTGTTGGGGATCGTGCCACTGGACTGATCCACGTCTATGCAATCCT
>JAURNF010000087.1 GCA_030830285.1 Candidatus Kapaibacterium sp. | reverse complement strand
TGTAGTGCGGGGGGATGTCACCACCCTTGAGGACTTCAGTGTGTTGGAGAAGCTGCGTAGCGCTGACGAGGACTAACGGAATGCCTCGGGTAGCTATGTTTGTAGCATGGAAATCACACTTTCGACGATCCTCGAGCCAGCGTGTATCGAACTCAATCTCGAGGTCAAGGACAAGAATGATGCGCTCCACCGCATGGTGGAGATCTTAGCTCGTAATGGTCATGTGCCCGACAAGGCAGCAATCACTGCAGTGATCCTGGATCGTGAACGGTTGATGTCGACAGGTATCGGCAATAGCGTTGCACTTCCACATGGCAAGACAAACGCTGTTGATCGCTCGATGGCTGCGCTTGCAACACTCAGTACGCCAATTGATTTCGATGCGCTCGACGACAAGCCGGTGTCAATCATTTTGTTGTTGGTTGGTACCGAGGCAAACGTCGGACTCCATCTGCGTCTTCTCAGTCGCATCTCACGCATGGTAGGATCGGATCAGTTCCGATCTGCTCTTCTGGCAGCGCACAGCGTTGACGATGTGCGTGCGTTGTTTGCGTCGCACGAAGTGGAGAAGTCGTGAGTTTACAAGCAGTCCGTGGCACAAAGGATATTCTCCCACCGGAGATCGAGCAGTGGCATACTGTTGAAGCCATCTTCCGCGATGTTGCGCGAGAGTTCGCGTATGAGGAAATCCGCACGCCAATCTTTGAATCGACGGAACTCTTTAAGCGCGGTGTAGGCGAGGAAACCGACATCGTCGGTAAGGAGATGTATACCTTCGAGGATCGTGGCGGTGACTCCCTCACGCTGCGCCCCGAAATGACAGCGCCCGTTGTCCGTGCATTGATCGAACACAGCTTGCTTCGCCATTCGCCGGTGATGCGGTTGTGGTATGCCGGACCTCAGTTTCGGTACGATCGGCCACAGAAGGGACGCTACCGTCAGTTCCATCAGTTCGGTGCTGAGTGTGTTGGCTCGCCGAATCCCGAGAGCGATGCCGAGATCATCCTCGTAGCATACGAAACGCTCCGTCGCTGCGGCTGCAGTGCATTCACACTCGAAATCAATACACTCGGAACACACGACGTCCGGCAGCGCTATCGTGAAACGTTGGTCAGCTTCCTGCGTGAGCATCACGGTTCTCTGTCGGCCGACTCCCAGCGTCGCATGGAAACAAACCCATTGCGTGTGCTTGATTCGAAGGACGAGCGTGACAAAGCGATTATCGCGAACGCGCCGTCAATCCTCGATGTACTCGACGAGGACAGTCGCACGCACTTCCATGCCGTGCTCGCACTCCTTGATATTGCCAACGTACCGTACTCTGTGAACGCAACACTTGTCCGTGGCCTCGACTATTACAACCACACGGTGTTTGAGTTTACAACGACCGAGTTAGGAACGCAGAACGCCATCGGTGGCGGTGGACGGTACGACCCGCTGTTTGCAATGCTTGGTGGGGGAGATGTGCCGGCTGTTGGATTCTCCATCGGTATTGAGCGGATGCTCCTCTTGCGCGAACATGAGCAAGGTACACAAGCAGAGCGTGAGCGTGATGGCGTGTATCTGTGTGCGATCGGTGCGGATGCAATTCTGCCTGCACATGCACTTGCACTGCGGCTGCGTCGTCAAGGACTCCGTGTTGTCACCGATGTGATGCGTCGCTCGATGAAGGCACAGATGAAGGAAGCAAACCGACACAACGTAAAATACGCCGTCATGCTTGGCGAGACCGAGCTTGCCGACGGCACGGTGGTAGTCAAAGATCTTCATTCGACTGAGCAACAGACCATTCGTCAGACAGAACTCGAAACTCTTCTCCTCGCCTCATGAACACAGATCGCATCGAACCAACAATCGATCACGAATTCACGCTCGACATTACGTCGGTGATCGATCGAGAATCAGGTGCGCCCATGTTGCAGTTCATGTTCCGAACGGTCCGTGAATTTTCGACCTTTGGCTATGCTATTGCCATCAAGGATGCATCAAAGCCATCGCCAACAGAATACGCGTTCGAGCTCGGCGGGTTGAGTTTACCATCGAATACCAATCACAGCTTCGGTGGAGCGCAGACCATTGTGATGCGCGCGCTTCCGGTTGACGGCACATATCCATTGACGATACGCCGTCGCACTCGACAGTACACAGCACGGATTCACGTCGTTGGTGGTGCGCCAACAGCGCTTGTCCAGGATGATGCAGCATCATTCATTCGTGTAGAGGTTCCACGCGCATGACACGTGGTCGTGGATCACGACGTCCTGATCGCATTCGCATCTGGCGTGCGAGCGTCACCAAGTGGCAAGCCAAGGCGGCACTCACGTTCCTTGGTCTAGCAATCATGGCCGCAGTGGTATTCGCCACACGGTCCATCGTTGACGAGCTTGCTGCTAACGAGACACGCACCGTAACGCTTTATGCGAAATTGCTCGACCGATCCTACAAGCAAGCAAGTGATGACGATTTGTTGTTCTACGTTGATCTCACGTATAACTCGATTCACTTCCCAGTAATCATCACCGACAAAGCCGGACTTCCGGTGTACCCTTACAAGCAGTTCATGATCAACGTTGACATGGACACTGCAATGTCGGTCGAGGAGCAGAAGGCGTGGCTGATCACCTACATCGGGCAGATGGAGCGCGACTATCCACCGCTTGTGATGAAGGACGATCAAGGACGTGTGGTGTCGCGCATGTACTACACCAACTCTGCACTTGTCCAGAAGCTCAAGTACATGCCCTTTGTTGAGATTCTTGCTGTAACAGCCTTCATCCTTGTTGGATACGTCGCCTTTTCGACCATCCGCCGCAATGAAGAGTCCAACATCTGGGTTGGCATGGCAAAGGAAGCAGCGCACCAGCTCGGAACCCCGCTTTCCAGTATGCTTGCATGGCTCGATATCCTCCGCATGGATCGTAGCAATCCCGAGCGCGTCGAGCAAACGGCGCGTGAGATGGAGCAAGACGTGCTGCGACTCAACGTGATCGCCAATCGCTTCGCAAAGATTGGATCGCAGCCCAAGCTCGAGCCCGTCGTGATTGCCACCGTGATCGATCGCGTCTGCGCGTATTTCGAAACGCGGCTTCCAAATCTCGGCAGACGTGTCACGATTGCACGTGAGCTCGATCATGCCATGCGTGCCAACATCAGCGTTGAACTCTTCGAGTGGGTGATCGAGAATCTCATCAAGAATGCCGTCGAAGCAATCGAGCGCAATGATGGACGCATCACTATCTCCATGCGGCCGCGGCCGAAGGGTGGCGTGATTGTGCAGGTTGCCGATAACGGCAAAGGCATGACACGTCAAGTAGCGGCACGGATCTTTCAGCCAGGCTATACCACAAAAAAACGTGGGTGGGGTCTTGGACTTTCCCTGTCGCGTCGCATTATTGAGGACTATCACGGTGGGCGCATCTACGTCAAAGAGTCGCAAGTAGGGAGTGGCACCACCTTTTGGATTGAACTTCCCAACGTATGACCACACGTCCAGAACCATCGAATATCGACTGGCTGATTCTGCTGCCAATCGCCGGACTCCTGATGTTCAGCGTTGCATTCGTGTATAGCGCCAGTGCATCGTTTGCCGACGTCAAGTATGGTTCCAGCGAAGAACTGGTGTGGAACCATGCCGCTAAGGTGCTCATCGGACTCGTGCTGATGATTGTCTTCGCAAAGATTGATTACCGAAATCTCCAAGGTATCTCGGCCACCTCCGTGCTGGTTGGTGTTGGCTTCCTCTTGATGGTACTGGTGATGGGTACCGAGATTAAAGGGGCGAGCAGGTGGGTCCGTATTGGCCCCTTCAACTTCCAGCCATCCGAGCTTGCCAAGTTTGCCGTCGTCTTGCATACCGCGCATCTGCTGAGCGCTCCAAGAGCCACACTTAGACACTGGAAAACTGGTATCCTGCCAGTGCTTGGTTGGATGTTGCCCGTGGTGGTCCTGATCGCATTGCAACCCAACCTTTCAACTGCCAGTGTCATCTTTTTGATTGTCATGGTAATGATGTTCCTCGCTGACGTCAACGGGAAGCATCTTGCCGCTGTCATTGGTGCTGGGGCAGTGATCGCCGGATTATACGCTGTAAGTGCCGAGTATCGATTGCGCCGACTCATGGTGTTTTTCGGAATGGGTGAAGACGAGCCCGTTCGGTATCAGCTTGATCAAGCGCTCATTGCCTTCGGAAATGGCGGAATCACCGGCGTCGGACCGGGTCAGAGCCGACAGCGTGACTGGTTCTTGCCTGAATCGTATGGTGACTTCATCTTCAGCATTGTTGGTGAGGAGTACGGATTCATTGGCGTAAGTCTGCTCATTATCGCGTTTGTGCTCATCATGTGGCGTGGATATACCGTTGCCAAGAAGGCGCCGGACGCATTCGGTCGGCTCTTGGCCGCTGGCATCACCACGACACTTGCCGTTTATGCGTTTGTGAACGCAGGTGTTACCTGTGGGGTACTACCGACCACCGGACTTCCCATGCCATTTATCTCGTACGGCGGCTCGAGCGTGTTCTTTAGCGCCATCGCTGTTGGTGTGCTGCTCAATATCTCATCGCAGGCCGGCGTGTATCGACGTCGATCTCGAACGGTACCGCAACAATAACACCGCACGTGCGTGCCTTTTTTGTACTTTCACGACGTATGCAGACATCCATCAAGAAGCTGTATCACTCGATCACCGAGGCTGCGACGCTAATCGGCGAGGAACAGCATGTCCTGCGCTATTGGGAGCGTGAATTCCCGCAATTGCGACCACAAAAGAATAGGGCAGGCAACCGCGTGTATACGCAGCGTGATCTGGCCGTATTGCTCGTGATCAAGCAGCTTTTGCGGGAGAAGCGATACACCGTTGCCGGTGCTCGCGAGCATCTCAAGAATGCCGGACTGCCTGAGGATGTTGTTGCCATGCCGCAAGCGGCTGTTGAGGATGGGCAAGCACACGACAACGTGAGCTCGGCCGTCGCTCAGCAAGCGGGGAACGAACCGGTGGATCGCGAGCGGGCCATGGACGTACTTCGGGAATTGCGAGCACTTGCCGCGGAACTGCGGTCCAAGGCACCTGTGGCGTAATTGATAATGGGGCTAGTCTTTCAACTAACAGTGTAGAGGATACGATGCAAATGCTACGATCGGGAGTGAGCATGCTCGTTGTACTTGCCGCATGCGCGGTAAGCACATGGGCACAACAACGCTCCTACACCGCGTCGACCATCGGCAAGCATGCCGATGAAGTGCTTGGTGTATTTGTTAACGACGCCAACACCATGGTGGCCACATGCAGCCTTGATGAAACAATCAAGCTCTGGTCGCTTCCTGATGGCAAAGAACTGCGCACACTCACAGGCCACACGGCCCAGGTGAACAACGTGTCCTTCTCAGGTGATGACAAGCAGTTGGCAAGTGCCAGCAGTGACCGTACAATCCGCGTATGGGACGTCCAAACGGGCAAGGTTCTGCAGACCATGCGTGGTCACACAGCCGATGTCATTGGCGTGTATTACAGTCCAGTTGAAGGCAGCCAGCTGATCGCCAGCACCTCGTTCGATAAGACTGTGAAGATTTGGGATGCCAATCTTGGTGTTGAGGCGAAGACACTTCGCGGACACACAATGCAGACAAACAACGTGGCCTATTCGTACGACGGCAAGTTCATTGCCTCGTGTTCAGACGACCGCACGGTGATGATCTGGAGCACTGACCTGACGAAGAAGGATCCGATCATGACGCTGACAGGTCACACAGCACCTGTTCTCACAGCGCTCTACTCGTTTGACTCAAAGTATCTCGCTACTGCGGATGAGCGTGGTGTTGTGAAGATCTGGTCGATGCCGTCAGGCGAACTTGTTCGCTCGATGAATGCACACACGGATCTCGTGCAGGACGTTGCGTTTGCAGAAGACAACAAGACGTTGGTTACTGGAAGCCTTGATAAGTCTGTCAAGATGTGGGATCTCACAACTGGACAGAACGTCATGACGCAGAACGTCGGAACAGAAGTATGGTCGCTTGACGTCACGAGCAATGCTGGCATCATCATTCTTGGATGTGCTGACGGATCAGTCCGCGTTCTCAAGGAAGCCGGCTCAGAAGCTGGACGTACAAATCGGGGAGGACGCTAATTATGAACGCACGAACAATGAAGACACTCGTATCGCTCGCATGTGCAGCACTTGTGCTTGCACTCCCGCTGCGCGTCCAAGCCCAGAGCGCTATCGGCACAGTCGTGACGCTTACAGGCTATTTCCTTAATGCTGCGAGCCTCACACCTGTCGAGGCCAACTATGCCGTGTACGATAGTCAGGGCAAGAAGGTTGGTCAGAGCTTCCGCAGCAGCGCAACAGATGGATACCTCCAGACTGGACTTAAGGCAGGACAGACCTACACAATCCGTGTAGAGGATCCACGCTACTTCCGTCAAGAGTTCGCCATCGACCTCCCAGCTACAAGCAAGTACCTTGAGCTCTCGAAGGACTTTGTGGTGCGTCCAATGGAGGCAGGACGCAAGATCAAGGTGACGCCGGTCCCGTTCGACGTCAAGAAGTCGGCACTTAAGACCGGTGCAGAGGACGATCTCGCAGATCTCGTCCGCGTGCTCACAATGAACCCTGGCGCGAACATCGAGATCGTGTGCTATCCGGATGCCGAAGGCACCGCGGATGCTTCACAGAAGATCAGCCAAGCGCGTGCGGAAGCACTGAAGGCGCACTTTGCATCGAAGGGCGTTTCTGCCGCTCGCATCAGCATCAAGGCAGTTACCACTGTTGATCCATTGGATCCACCGCCGATTCGTCCAACTGCCAAGGGCAAGCGGTATGTCGGTCCGGTATACCTTGTGATCACAAAGGTCTAAGACACCTACGGTTAAATGACGTGAAAACGTCAAAAACCGGTCAAAAACCGCAAAAAACGATCAATTTTTCGAAAAAAGGGGGCCGAGAAGCCCCCTTTTTCTATATTTGTGCCCCATAAGCGGTCCCGTGGTAGAGTGGCTATACAGAGCTCTGCAAAAGCTCGTACATCGGTTCGAATCCGGTCGGGACCTCACCTTTCATTTTAACGGCAACGTCTAACGCATGGCAACAACAGCCGACCTCCGCATCGGTGCGGTGATCAAGCATAATGGCGAACTCTGTGTCGTCCTTGAGTCTATCCACCGTACGCCTGGAAATCTCCGCGCCTTCTACCAAGTGAAGATGCGCGTGATCAAGACGGGCAAGCTTCGCGAGGAGCGTTTCCGTTCAGGCGAATCGATTGAGTTCGTTCGTGTTGAGACGCGCAACTACCAGTACCTGTTCCGCGACGGCGACTTCTTCACGTTCATGGATTCTGAGACCTACGACCAGATCCCAGTGGGGGTTGAGGTGATCGGCGACGTCGCCAAGTTCATGAAGGAAGGCCTTGAAGTACAGATCGCGCGTGATGAAGCCGACAATGTGGTATCTGTCACATTGCCACTTCACGTTGCTCTTCGCGTGACGATGACGGAGCCTGGCCTCAAGGGCGACACAGCAACGAATGCACTCAAGCCAGCTACTGTTGAAACAGGTGCGCAGGTGATGGTGCCGTTGTTCGTCAACGAAGGCGACCTCATCCGTGTCGAAACGGCATCGGGTGACTACATGGATCGCGTTAAAGAATAATTCGGGAGTACGTCATGGATCTCAATTACCTCCGCCGTCTTCTCAGAATTTTTGATGAGAGTACTGCCACAGAGCTCAGCATCGAAGAAGAAGGCGTAACTATCGCCATGTCGAAGACCAACGGCGCACCAGCTGGTATGGTTGCACCGACATACATGATGAATGCTCCGCAGCCAATGATGGCTGCACCGGCCGCTGCTCCTGCAGCAGCACCAGCTGCAGCTCCTGCTCCTGCAGCAGCACCAGCAGCAGATGACGGACACAAGCTTCTCTCGCCAATTGTTGGTACGTTTTATCGCGCACCATCGCCAGATGCAGATGCGTTTGTGCAAGTAGGGCAGCGCGTGAATGTGGGCGATACACTCTGCATCGTCGAGGCGATGAAGCTCATGAACGAGATTGAGTCTGACGCAGCCGGTACGGTGGTCAAGATCCTCGTTGAAAACGGACAGCCGGTTGAGTACAATCAGCCGATGTTCATCATCAAGCCCGACTAATACCACCACGAGGGGCCTCCAGACATGATCAAGAAGCTGTTGATCGCCAACCGTGGCGAGATCGCGTTGCGTATCATTCGTGCTGCGAAGGAACTCGGTATCAAGACCGTTGCAGTTTACTCGGAAGCAGATCGTGCATCGTTGCACGTGCGCTTTGCTGATGAAGCTGTATGCGTTGGCCCAGCCCAAGGAAAGTTGTCATACCTCAACATTCCGTCATTGATCGCCGCCGCAGATGTAACCAATGCCGACGCAATTCACCCTGGATACGGATTCCTTGCGGAGAACGCAACGTTCGCAGAAATCTGTCACGACTGCAATCTGACATTCGTTGGTCCATCGCCCGATTCAATCGTGCGCATGGGTAATAAGTCGATTGCCAAGGACACAATGCGTGCCGCTGGCGTGCCGGTTGTTCCGGGCTCTGATGGTATTGTTACAACCATCGAAGATGCACGTCGCATCGCTGAAGAGGTTGGCTACCCACTGATGATCAAGGCTGTTGCAGGCGGTGGTGGTAAGGGCATGCGCTATGTGGAGACACCAAGCGAGCTCGACCGTGCGTATGCAACTGCGCGTGGCGAAGCCGAAGCATCCTTTGGTAACGGCGATATCTACATCGAGAAGTTCATCGAAGAGCCGCGTCACATCGAGATCCAGGTGTTCGCGGATTCGTTCGGCAACGTTGTACACTTGAACGAACGTGAGTGCTCGATCCAGCGACGCCATCAGAAGTTGATTGAGGAAGCCCCTTCACCAATCATGACTCCTGAGTTGCGCGCGGCAATGGGTGCTGCATCCATCAAAGGCGCATCAAGTGTGAACTACGTGGGTGCTGGTACAATTGAGTACTTGGTTGATAAGCACCGCAATTTCTACTTCATGGAAATGAACACGCGGATCCAAGTTGAGCATCCGGTGACTGAACAGTCTGCGAATGTCGACTTGATCAAGGAACAGCTGTTGGTTGCGTCGGGTGAAAAGCTCACGCTTACACAACGCGATCCTGTGTTGCACTCGATCGAGTGTCGCATCAATGCGGAAGATCCTTACCATGACTTCCGACCATCACCAGGCAAGATTGAATCGTTGAACTTCCCAGGTGGTCCCGGCGTTCGTGTTGATTCGCATATCTACCAAGGGTATTCGATCCCGCCGTATTACGACTCAATGGTTGCGAAGCTTATCACGTTTGCGCAAACGCGTAACGAGGCAATCGCGAAGATGCGTCGCGCACTTGATGAGTTTATCATCGAGGGCATTCACACAACGATCCCATTCCATCGCAAGATGATGGACAATCCCGATTTCATCGCGGGAACATTCGACACGAAATATCTCGACACACACGATTGGAAGGCATAACCATGAATTTCCCAGCAGATCTGAAGTACACAAGCGACCACGAGTGGATTCGCGTTGAAGGCGATGTCGGCATCATTGGTGTAACAGACCACGCTCAAGGTGAGCTTGGGGACGTGGTGTATATCGATATTCCAGATGCAACGGCAACGGTTGCAAAGGGTGGCGTGTTTGGTTCAATCGAAGCGGTGAAGACAGTCGCTGACCTTTACGCACCAGTAAGCGGTACGCTCATCGAAGTCAATGACGTGAATGCAGCGCCTGACACAGTCAACAAGGACCCATACGGAAATGGCTGGCTCGTAAAGATCAAGCTTGCTGACCCATCAGAGCTCGATGGCTTGCTCAACGTCGATGCATACAAGCAGCTGATCGGCGCATAACGCGCATTACCTACTGAAACAACAACGGCGCTGAGAACAAGAGTTCTCAGCGCCGTTTCTCGTTTAGGTACGTCGTAGCGTTACTTCGCGTTCTTCAGAGCTTCCTTAGCTGCCTCGTCAAGGACGTTGACGATCTCTTTGAACTTCTCGGCCGCAGCACCCTTGAGCTGGCTGCGTTGCATGAGCATAAAGAGGTTCTGGACCTGTTCGGTACGCATTTCAAGTGTGACAATGCCTTCGTCGTTCGTTCCGGCCTTTGTCGCTGCATCGACTGTGTTCGTAAGGACCTTCTTCGTGTCGAGATAGGCATCTACTTCCTGACCTCGGATGTCCACTTCAGCGATGAGCTGAATCAGGGCCTTGACGTCGCCCAATTTGAGCTTGGGCTTCACAATCACGGGAGCTTGCGCTGCCGGCGTGAGCTGTCCGCCCTGACCCTGCGCTGAGACAGAGCCGAAACCAAAAACGAGTGCGCAAATGGCAATGAGAAAGAGTCGCATAGATCGTTATGTGTAAGTGAGTATCCTGAATCCGTCAAATATAGTGAGATTTCCAGCCCTCATCCAGGGCACCTGTCAACAATATAAGTTCATGACATTATTAGACTTAGTTCTGACATAGCAACAGAGGCTGTGTGTGCTCCAAAAGTGACTTATGCATCCTACCGAAGGCATTCTTGGTATGTCATTGGAGGCTTAGGACATGTATGTAGCGTCTCAAGGTAACTGGAAAGTCTTAACAGCATGTGCAAAAGATATTTATCGTCATGTAAAAATGTTCTTGCATCCACTTGGTAAAGAGTTATGTTTGTACACGAAGCACATTCGTACGGACGGAATTGAGAAGGCATGCAGCATAAGTCTCTTTAGGACGCTTCGGGGAATCCGCACCCATGGCAAAACGCACAACTACTCGGGTTACGCAAAGGGTACTGTCCCAGGACAAGCAAATCGCGCAGGCGGTGCTTGGTCTGAAGGACTATAACCCGGCGAACAAGGAGTTTACTGCGCAGCGGCTGCGGGAAGCGCTTAAGGAATTGGAACAGGTCATGATCGCCGAACAGCAGGCGATGGACGCAGCTGCAAAGGCCCGCGAAGCCGCTATCCAGATCGAATCACACTTCCATGAACTCGTTCTTGGCACGAAGCGCCAGGTCCTTGCACAGTACGGTGACGACTCTGACGAGATTACACGTCTCGGCATGAAGAAGAAATCGGAACGTAAGTATGGTCGTCCCCGCAAGGGAAGCACGACCGAACGATCCTAACATAGCCCACCACACATGCCTTGGGGGAAACACGGCATGCAGCATAAAGAGGAACCTCGCATCTTTTGTGGGAAGTTGCGAAACGACAAACGGTCGCCCTTGGGCGACCGTTTCGTTTTTCAGTCAGATGTGTGGTAGATCTTAGAGAGCTTCCACTGCGGCATAGAGAGCGTCATAGTTTGGCTCAACGCCAGGGTTTGCTGTCACTTCAACGTAGCGGATCACGCCTGAGGCATCAATCACAAACGTTGCGCGCACAGAGCGTGTCAGTCCCTCGACTCCCGCAAAGTTTGCCAGCTCGACATCGAATGCGCGAATAGCATCGAGATTCCAGTCAGAGACCACTGGGAAGGTCAGACCGTTCGCTTCGGCAAATGCCGCATTCGCAAACGGGAGGTCCGCGCTAACACCAAGCACAGATGCATTTACGGCATTGAGGCGGCTGAGTGCCCCTTGGATTGTGCAAAGCTCTGCCTTGCACACGCCAGTGAACGCGGCTGGGAAGAAGGCGAGTACGACATTCTTGCCCTTGAAGGACGATAACGCGACAGGCTTGAGATCTGTGCCGAGGAATGTGACATCAGGTGCAGCTGTACCAACGGCAAGTGCCATGAGAACTCCAGAAGTAGGTAAAATGGTTGCAGATTTGCCGTTCCAAACACCCACACACTGTGGGAAGTTCACCGATGACGACAATGGGAGCAATTTACGTGAGTTACTCGTATTCTTCGGCCGATCTCGTGACGATTGCTCGCTATGACGAACCATTCACTGCTCATTTCTATCGTGGACTGTTAGAAGACCATGGAATCCCATGTGTTGTGGCAGATGAACATCATGTGGCATGGAACCCACTGGCATCGATTGCCATCGGTGGTGTGCGCCTTATGGTTGAGGCGCAATACGCTCCACAAGCGCGTAAAATCATTGATGCTCCTGTTGATAACACACAGGCGGACGAGGAATAAACGCGACTATATTGCGATGTTGAAGTTCGTTCATCTATGTGGGGACCTCGAATGGCATTCGAGCTGAAATACCGAAAGGACATTTCGCAGCTGCAAAGTGACGCTGCGCATTCAACCGACCTCAAGCGCACGCTGGGTCCGATGAACTTGATCAACCTCGGCATCGGTGCAATCATCGGTGCGGGCTTGTTCTCGCTCACGGGCATCGCTGCAGCGGAGCATGCAGGCCCTGCAGTTTCGCTGTCGTTTGTCCTTGCCGCTATCGGATGTGCATTCGCCGGACTTTGCTATGCTGAGTTTGCGGCAATGATCCCGGTCGCCGGAAGCGCATATACGTATGCATATGCAACACTGGGCGAAACGCTTGCGTGGATCATCGGATGGGACCTTGTGCTCGAATACGCCGTCGGTGCATCAACCGTAGCCGTATCGTGGTCGGCCTATCTGGCAAAATTCCTCGCATACTTCAATGTCTACCTTCCAACCTCACTGTCAATGTCCTACTGGCAAACCCCGCCAGAGTTAGTAGCGCAGGGTTTGTATGGTGTCATCAACCTCCCAGCAGTATTCATCGTGTTTGCGGTGTCGCTTCTGTTGATCCGTGGTATTCAAGAATCAGCTCGCGCGAATGCGGTGGTTGTATTCTTGAAGGTTGCCGTTGTGATCATCTTCATCGGCTTGGGCTTTGCCTACATCAACGCTGATAACTACACACCGTTTATCCCAGAGAATACGGGATCGTTCGGACACTTTGGCTGGAGCGGTATCCTGAAGGCCGCCGGCATGGTGTTCTTTGCCTTCATCGGTTTCGACGCAGTATCAACGGCTGCACAAGAAGCAAAGAATCCACAGAAGGACATGCCAATCGGTATTCTTGGCTCGCTCGTGATCTGCACGATTCTGTACGTTCTCTTCTCATCGGTCATGACTGGTGTCGCCAACTACACAGAGTTCAAGGGTGCCGCTGCACCAGTTGCAGTTGCCATCGAGAAGATGGGCGTTACATGGTTGGGACCAGCTATCAATCTTGCAATCATCGCCGGCTACTCAAGTGTGATCCTCGTGATGCTCCTTGGTCAGTCACGTGTGTTCTTCACGATGTCGAAGGACGGTCTGCTGCCGAAGCTGTTTAGCGATTCGCATCCAAAGTTCAAGACACCATGGAAATCCAACTTGCTGTTTGCAGGTGTGGTGAGCCTCTTCGCAGGGTTCGCGCCAATCGCACTTGTCGGTGAAATGACATCTGTTGGTACGCTCTTCGCATTTGTGGTGGTGTGTGCCGCGGTGCTGATGCTCCGCTACAAGGAGCCAAACCGCGAGCGTCCGTTCAAGACTCCGCTGGTGCCGCTTGTTCCGATCCTCGGAATCTTGTCGTGTGGTGCACTGCTTGTTTCGCTTTGCGTGAGCGACTGGATGCACGCGGCCCGACTGTTCGTATGGTTGGGAATCGGTCAGGTGATCTACGTGATGTACAGTAAGAAGCACTCGAAGATTCGCGCAGCGAAGGCATGAGTTTCCGTCGCTCACTCGGATTGTTTGACTCGACGATGGTAGTTGCCGGATCCATGATTGGGTCCGGCATCTTTATTGTGAGTGCAGACATCGCACGTCAGGTTGGTTCGCCGCTGATGGTGCTGTTGATTTGGGCTCTGACAGGTGTGCTCACCATCATTGCTGCGTTGTCGTATGGCGAACTCGCGGGCTTGTTCCCGCAGGCCGGTGGACAGTACGTGTACCTACGTGAGTCGTTTGGACGTCCAGCTGGTTTCCTCTATGGATGGACGTTGTTCACGGTGATCCAAACGGGGACAATCGCTGCTGTTGCGATGGCGTTTGCCAAGTACACGTCCGTGTTTGTTCCGTCTGTTGGTGAAACAAATGTCCTGATTAACCTTGGTGTGTGGGACCTACGTATCACTGGTGCTCAGGTGTTTGCGATCGCGAGCATCCTTGTGCTCACGGCAATCAATACGCGCGGCCTTAACCTTGGCAAGCTGATTCAGAACACCTTCACGTCCACGAAGATTATCAGTGTTGTCGCGATCGCACTCTCTGGACTGATTATTGGATGGGGAAGCGGTGCGTTCGATGTGAATCTTGGTAACATTGCAGCGTCACAGAGCTCAACGCCATCGACGATGCCGTGGCTTGCGATGGTAGCCGTTGCGATGGTAGGCTCTGTGTTCTCAAGCGATGCATGGAACAACATCACGTTTGCTGCAGCTGAGGTGAAAGAACCAGAGCGCACAATCCCTCGTGCACTTGTAGGTGGTGTTCTCCTCGTAACGGCACTCTACATGCTCACGAACCTCGCCTATCTATGTGTGCTTCCGCTAGGAGGAACAGAAGGAGGCGCAACGGCGATGGAGCGTGGGATTGCATATGCAACAAACGATCGCGTCGGAGCTGCAGCTGCAGAGGTCATGTTCGGTTCGCTTGGTGCTGGAATTATGGCAGCACTCATCATGGTCTCGACATTTGGATGCAATAACGGTCTGATTTTGAGCGGTGCTCGTGCGTATTACGCAATGGCGAGCGACAAGCTCTTCTTCCGCGGCGCCGCAACACTCAACGCCAATGGCGTACCACAACGTTCGCTGTGGATGCAAGCTGCATGGGCAAGCGTTCTATGCTTGAGCGGACGCTATGGCGATCTGCTTGACTATGTCGTGTTTGCCGTGCTGTTGTTCTATGTGCTGACGATTCTCGGCATCATGCGCCTTCGCACGACACAACCAGATCTGCCGCGTCCAATCAAGGCAGTAGGCTATCCGGCATTGCCATTGCTGTATATCGTGATTGCTCTCGGCATCTGCATAAGCTTGCTGATCTACAAGCCCAACTACAGCTGGCCTGGATTGATCATCGTTGCAACAGGTGTTCCGGTGTATCTCTGGTGGAACCGCCGCGCGGCATGATTACCGCATGATTTGCAAGCGCTCCGACGTTACTCCGTTATCGGTTGTAACGCGCACGATATAGTTCCCAATCGCTAACTGCTGCACCGGAACTCGCACACGGTGTTGTCCAGCTGCCAACCCGTGCTCTACCGCTGTGTACAGGGATGTTCCCGTGATGTCGACTATGTCAATCGTGAGTGACGTGTGTGTTGGTGTCGACACAGTTACTGTGCACCAATCAGACGTCGGGTTTGGTGCAAGTTCAACATCAGCCAATGCAACACCGCGTTCGTCATGGACGCCAACCGTTGTGAGGGAGGTTGTCATACCCTTGCCCGCATCATACCACGTGCCACTCGCGGATGAACGCAGCACACAGCAACGCACCATGTATTGCACGTCACCATCATACTTGAGTGTGTCGGCAAATGATGTTGACGTGATCGGACGCGATGTGAGCGATTTCCATGTGCCGCTTGTTCCAACCTTGCGATACACGTCATAGCCGTCTACAGTGCTCGTTGGTGCGGTCCACGTAAGTGCCTTTACGTTTGATGGTTCGATGCGAGATACCAGACTCTGCACTGTTGGAATTGGCGCCATCCATGCGCGAAGTGTTGGATCTCCAAGTAGTGCGATATGGATCTGGCGATCTCCAACCGTTGCGATCTGATTGCCGCTCGCCTGAACAGTGATGTTGGGAATGTAGTTGCCGAGCTGATTCCCTACAATTGGTCGGTTGTTCTGTGAGATCCGCGTGCTATGTCCAATCGTCTCGCCAAGTGCCATGTGATGCATGTACCAGTGAGGACGTCCAGCCCATCCGCTTGTGAGCACGCGTGGTGCCGACGCGATGGCAGCGCGAAGGATATTGTTGCGCGTATTCCAATCACCGAAGTAACTGCCAAAGAGGAAGCTGAACACTGCATTCACAGGCTTTGCCGCAAAGTCTGATGTGGTGCCGACGCCGCTTGCACTCGCATCCGAGCCAGCTCCGCATCCATACCCGAACAACCACGTGGTTGGACCTGCGAGGTCGGTAAAGAAGTCACCTGCGCGCACTGCCGTGTCGCCGGCGAACCCACCGAAGCTGCGCCATCCCGATGCAGCAAACACTTCGCCGTAGGTGCCAAAGTTGTCGTCGATGATCGCGCCAACGCGCACAGTCCACTGTCCGCTGCGATATGCATGGTTCTTCGTGAGGTATCGGCGCAAGAGATCTGTTTCGCTTTCCTTGAACGCCGGCATATCGAAAAAGTCTACGCGTCCAACGGGAACATCTACATCTGTTGCGAATTGACTTTGGTCGTACTTGCCATCCTTAGGGACGTTGGCATTTACAGGACGACTGGTGTTGTTCACCGTTGTGATGTTGTCGGTGTAATTGCCGTCAATATCTCCATAGACTCCATCGGCAGGCCATGCACCTTGATGGTCAGGCACGTGTCCGTCGGGCGCGATGTTGCCCGCATACGGCACTGGTACGCGGCCAATGAGCAAGATTGCCCCAAGGCTCGGTGTGAAATTGCGTGCTTCATCCTTGATCAACGTGCGGACGCGTTCAACCTTTGCTGCGTTGAAGGTTTCAGCACGCGGGACTACGCGCATTGTGGCAAACCAACCCTCAGCTTCGAGATCATCGAGAAGGGTTTCAAGCTCGGCCTTCAGTGGACCCGACATCGTGCTATCGACCAGGACGAGTGCGCGTGTGCGGAAAAGGGGCGCAACCTTGATTCCACTGAACACATACCCCGTGGCATAGAACTGCGTGGCGCCCCTGCGTACGAGGCGCATCAATCGGTATTCGTACCCACTCGCAACCGAAACTGATCGGTCTATCCAGGAAGCCCCCTTACCAATGACGGAGTCAATTGGCGTAGCGGGGAACGATGCTGCGTCCTTCGTCTTGCGCCAGATATACGCGAACTGCTGGCTCGTGTCCGACGACCATTGTAGCCGAATCGATGGAGATGGATTCTCTGTGGTGGTTGCCCACACGCGCATTCCAAAGTCCTGCGGGGTTTGTGCCTGCGCAGTAAGACATACAGTGACAAATGTGAGCGCAACGAGGAGAAAACGACTCATGATGTGACCCTCCGAAAACAATGTCATGCTTGCCCCGAAAGATAGCACGGAAAGGGGCGTGGCGGACACATCGATGTCGTATCTTTCGCCTGCTCAACGTCCATCCGTAGGGGGTATGTACATGCATCGCATTCTGCACATCTGGGTCTGTGCGCTCGTTGCCATGAGCTCACTCATGGCTGCGCTCCCAGCAGCCGCTCAATTCCCGCCTGCGTGCGACTCCCGCAAGGAATGTATCGGCACGGCTGTCACATTCACGGTGAATAGTGGACGTAACGCACATTTCATGGAGTTGGCACGTAATCCAATCCGCCCGCGCCAAACTGCGATGACCTTTGAGATGTGGATTCGTGTGGAGCGCCAAGCAGGTAAGCGCCAGTTTGTTGGGGGTTTGTGGGGACCGAATACCGACTTCAACGATGTCTTCGTTGTCTACATCGACGAGAATGACGACCTGGTGTTCGAAGTCAATGGCGATCAAGGTGAGTTGAAGAACCTCGATAACACCGTCGTTCGTGCATCCGCACAAGTGCTGTACAACGGATGGCATCATATCGCGGCAGTGTTCGATGGAAGTCAGACGAGTGTTGCCCTCTACATCGACGGAGTGCTTGCGGCTGGTCCGGTAGCAAACACAGCGTATCCAGCAACCTATCTCAAGCAGCTCGATCGTGGCGACCTTCCATTGCTGATTGGATCGTGTAACGGAGTAGCAGATGATCAGCAACTCTATCGCACGCTCAAGGGGCAAGTAGACGAGATCCGGGTGTGGGATCGCGCGCTCAACGCAGCTGAACTGCTGTGTCAGAAAGATCGGTCGCTCAATGGCAATGAGGCAGGCCTTCGTGCATACCTGCGTTGTAATGAGCCAGTCAACAACATCGTGCAGTGTTGCGACGCAACAGGGAATGCTCACACAGGTCTGTTGCGATCTGGAGCATCAAACCAAGTATCCAATCGCACGGCGCCTCGCACCCTTGTGGTGAGTCCGTCAGAGATCAAGGAAGAGATCAAGTGCGACACAACACGCACGTGGACGTTCACAATGTCTGATACATCAGTGTGTGGTAGCAGTGCGGCACTGGTGATGCGCGGACCTGAAGCGCCGTTGTTTACGATCACACCGGCGAACGTGACGTTTGTACCTGGTACACCTGTGACGGTAACTGTTGTGTATCGAGGAACAAACGTTGGAACATTTATCGACACGCTCGAGGTACGTCCGACGAATCGATGTGGATTGCCAAACACGCGTATACGATTTGAGCTTAATCGTGTGACAGAGATTAGCGTCTCGCGACCTCGCGTACAGTTTGATTCGCTCTGGGTTGGATGTCTCGACAAGACCTACATAGACTCGACTGTTGTGATCTGCAACACATCAGATCAGATCGGTCGTCCGCGTACGATTACCGTCTCGAGCATGAATGCACGCGAGCCACAGGGGTATCGCGTTGTGGG
>JAURNF010000086.1 GCA_030830285.1 Candidatus Kapaibacterium sp. | reverse complement strand
TGATGGGTCAAACTCATCCTGCAATCACCTCGTGGATTATCAACACGACAGGAATTACGGGACGGCACTACCTTGCCAACAACCCAACTCCAATTGTTGATACGGCCAAGGCAAATGTGCAGCTTGTGCAGTACTCGAGTGATAACTCATACATCCGATGCAGTGGTATTCCTGCGTACGTGATCGGACCATATCGCGATGGTAATCCAGCAATTGCTGTGAATCGGAACTATCTGTTTAAGATTCCACTCAAGCCAAACGTGCAAACCGGCACGAAGACAGCCGTCGGTCTGGGTCACATCGCTGTGTTAATCAATGGCGTCCCAGTGTACAACTACGCTGATGCGCGTTCCTACAACAATCAAAACATCTGGCACCAGAATGCGATTGTGTTTGAGCGGACGGGATTCGACTGTGCTATGGGACACCCAGCGCCGCTGCAAACGGGACCTCCTGGCGCAGGCGGCGGAGGTGGAACGCAAGGTCAGTACCACCATCACCAAAACCCAACAGCATTTAACATCGCCAAGGTGAAGATGTCGGATGTGTGCGACATGTACCTTGCAGATGGACTCTACGTTCCGGATTCAATGAAGCATGGTCCATTGATTGGATTTTCGTTTGATGGCTATCCGATCTACGGTGCATACGGATGGGCTACGGGTACGACAACCGTCAAGCGTATGCGTCCGAGCTATCAACTTCGCGCGATCACAGAGCGGACGACACTCGCCAATGGTACAGTTCTCCCAGCAGCGCAGTACGGACCAAGTCTTGCTCAGCAGGCGCTCGGCTCGTATGCTGAGGATTTTCAGTTCGTCGAGGGCTCAGGCGATCTTGACGAGCACAACGGCCGCTTCTGTATCACACCAGAGTATCCAGAGGGTACCTACGCCTACTTCGCGACGATCGACCAAAATGGCGTGTCAGCATATCCATATGTGATTGGTCCTACGTACTACGGCGTAGTAGCTACCGAGAACTTTCCAGTTCGTGGTCCTGGTGCAGGCTCGACAAATGTGACGATCCAAGAGCCAGTGATTCGATATGAACCAACTACAAGCGTTGACGAGCAGAATC
Organism: Candidatus Kapaibacterium sp.; assembly: GCA_030830285.1. Lineage (GTDB taxonomy): Bacteria > Bacteroidota > Ignavibacteria > Kapaibacteriales > Kapaibacteriaceae > UBA10438. The sequence continues at coordinate 2,656 of JAURNF010000086.1, read as the reverse complement.
CGCTCGCACGTACAATCGTATATCCCAACCCTGTCAACGACGTACTGATTGTTCAGCTTCAGATACCGATCAAGCACACAGCAACGGTCGAACTCGTTGACGTGTCGGGTCGTGTTGTACGCCAGACAGCGATTAATCAGGGAAGCACAATGTGCTTTATCGACATGCAGACGGTATACGCCGGCGCATACGTCGTGCGAATTCAGCAGGATAACAACTCGATATCTATTCCGGTAATCGTGGGAGAGTAACGAGTTCCGTACGTTTGACGCATCTCATCTTTAAGGGGAAACGATGAAGCGTCTACTTGTACTCGCAGCACTGCTTACGTCCATTGCAACACTCCGGGCTGGTATCTCCGATCCGTGTCTCGCAGTGAAGATTCCACTCAACGAACGCATTGAGGCTGCCCGCGCAGTAGTCTACGGCAGGGTGATCTCGCAACAGGCTGTTTGGGATGACGCTCAACGCTCGATTTACACGATCAATCGCCTTGTTGTATCCGACGTTTGGAAGGCAACTGACGTGGTGTCGGACACAATCACAGTGATCACCGAAGGCGGTGACATGGGTACAATGGGACGCACCGTGATTGGTACGCTGAAGTTAGTACTGGGTGACGAGGGTTACCTGCTTCTTGAATCACAGCGTCCGCAGGATGTCACATTCACGAAGCATGGTGTGCGCACATTCATGCGTCCGTACAGCGAAGTGCAAGCTCTTCTGGTTCAAACCTATGATGGCAGCATTCGTGATTGCTGGGGAACAGTCGCATCGACGTCGACGCAGTTGATCCAGCGAGTGCTATCGGCATACACACACGAAGCTCGCAAGGCACTGCAGCGCAACACACCCACACGCGGCGCGAGAAAATCATTCGATGTTGTACAAGGTTCAGTGTCGTTTACTCCGAAGCGCGTGATAGGGGGCATAGGTGACGTGATCACAATCACTGGCGCGGGATTCGGTGATCAACGCGGATCGAGTTACGTGATCTTTACCACTGATGGTACGAACTATCATGGTGCTGATGCGGCGAAGGGTTTCGCCTATCGCGCATGGTCAGACACCGAGATCAAGGTCGAAGTGCCACCATCATATTCAGGACGCGTTCGGGTGGTGGTTGGCACAACGCAGCACGAGTCGGCAGATACGCTCCACGTTACATCAAATGTTGCCGCGCGCTCGGTCAATCCGCTCAGCTACAACACTCTCATCAACACGAATGGAACGGGTGGCTACACGTGGTCATTACAAAAGGAACTGTTTGACAACAGTGCTGCACGTGAATGTGTCGAGAGTGTGATGCGCCAATTCCGCTGCAAGACAGGAATGAGCTTTGATGTAGCATCGACCGGTACTACAGCAGGATATGCACTCAACGATGGCATCAATGCAATCGTGTTCGATGCCCCAGGATATGAGCTTGGCGCCGGCGCTGTTGCGTACTGCGACTGGATCTGGTACTCGTGCATTCTCGGCAACGAAACATTCTACTGGGTGCGCGACACCGACTGTCGTCTCTCACGCAAGTTCAATTGGTACTACGGTAACGGCAAGAATCCGCAGTTTGGAATGGCAAAACTTCGTTACGTGTTATACCATGAGATCGGTCACGCACATCAGTTTGGCCATGTGAATGAATGGGGCGAATCCATGCACCCAATTGTACAGGCGTTGCCCGCCGAAGAATGGCTCGAGCGCGACACGATCACAGCGAGCGAACAACGTGCTGGACAATTCATGACGAATCTCGGTCGCACGTTCACGTTCCGCGCATGTGGTGTCCAGCCACTGCTTGCACCATCACTTGCAGACTGCAACTCGGATCCAACAAGTGACGTGCACGAACATGATGCGTCATCGAGCACATTCGATCTTGCACCAATGCCCGCTTCAACATCAATCACGCTGTCAGATGAGCACAACGCTGATCTCGACAGAACCGTAACGGTGCTTGATGTGCGTGGTGTTCGTGTGTACACAGCGCAATGGTCGCAAGGCTCAACAACCCTTGATCTGAACATCTCGCAACTTGCGGCAGGTCAATACACCGTGCTTGTGCAGACCCGACAAGGCGTTGCACAATCGCGTACGTTCGTTGTGACACGCTAGGGCGACGGAGTTCTACTTCTTCCCGAATGATGCGAACCAGGCCTTCTGATCCTTCACGCCGTAGATAAACACACCCCGGTGATCTGCGTTGGGTCCCGCGGAGATTGCTGTCGTTGGGCCTCCGCCAATCAGTGTTTGGAAGCCAGCGGGAAGCTCGGCGATGTAGATTGGTGTCACCTCGTCCATGCCGCCATGGTAACAGCGTAGGGGAGTAACCGAGCGCCAACGATATCCATGTGTTCGTTGTAGCGTCTGCCAGTATGGTGTTTCGCCCCCTATACTTGACGCGACAAAGTCGGGTTGGAGCATATCGAGAACCTTCTTCGGTACGATTGCGCTGTATTGCGTCCATGTGATCCGATTCGCATGCAGGTCGCGCGCTGCTTGCAGGTACTCGGGCTTGAATGCGCCTGCCGAGAGGCCAGGTGAATTGTAGTAGAACTCGTGTGCGTTGATCTGCAATGCCGCGCATCCAGTGAGGTAGACTGCATCGACAGGTTGCCAGTTGTTGATCCAACGATTCATGATCGTGTAGATATCT
>JAURNF010000085.1 GCA_030830285.1 Candidatus Kapaibacterium sp. | reverse complement strand
CCACAGCCATCAAGGACCCAAGAGGCCTACACGCTCCTAGACTCTGCCCGAAACGAACAACATCGGGGACGACTTCATGAGGCCGCATTACTCATGTCGTCAATTCGACGCATCCCACAGAATCAACTCAGTGACGAGTTTAAAACTGCATTTGATCACACACTCGCTGGGTTTCTCTTTGATGCACAAGCCTATGAATCTTGTCTCGAGCTCATCACAGGTTGCATCGGGCCACTAACAGCCGAAGGTTTACCGTCGCCAGGTACTGCACTTCTGATCGCTCATACACTGAAAAAGCTTGGCGACACATCACTCGCAATTGAGTGGTATCGACTTGCCGAAGTACAGATATCAAGCGAGGTCGTTGCGGATATCAATCGCAATCTGGCATGGCTGTTTGCTGCACAGCTAGAGTACGACTCTGCTTGGACGCGATACCATCGCTCGCGCGCGCTCAGCGAACAACGTGAAACATCTGATATCAACGGTCAAGCATGGTGGCACTTTATCACCGGACGCCTTCAACTTGGGACAGGAAGGCTCAATGCTGCATATACGGAGATTGATAACGGGCTCGCAATCCTTGAGAATCTCAGAATCTCACTCCAACGTTCTGAGGTTGCAGTACGACAAAGCATTCTCAAGGCGGTTGAAGTTGATGTACTTAGGCACACAAACGCTCAAGGTCGGTGGAACAGTGTCCTGAAGCGTATTGAAGTAATCAAAGGTGATGACAGCGAAAAGCTCGTACGTGCAGGCAACGATTCGAGTATGATTGCATCGAATGCGTTCTCTCAGATTCAACCATTTTCACTTGGCGAATCGGAACGTCGCACTTATCCTATGACGACGTTTTACATGGTCACTGATGCAGTCGTGGATAGGCGAGGTTGGCTCTGGCTAGCCACACTTGATGGCATGTACCTGATGTGTGGCAGTTCAATGATACCAGTGCGTGGCACGTCACAATCTTCGCGAGGGCCGATACGATCGATTACTGCAACGGATTCATGTTTCTATCTCACGCGCTTCAATAGTAGAATCGACACAGTTCTACAATCGTCGATTGCTCCTCAAGATTCGTCATCTGAGCTGCCAGTCCTGCGAAGATTTTCTTGGAATCGCATCTCGTCTCCTCATGGCACACCAATATCTGCGGCAAGGATGCGTGATTCAGATTCAATTCTGCTAACATATCCGTCGGGCTACACCGTTACAGGGGCACTTGATCGGTTGCCACAGACGACGCTTGTACCGATAGCTCCATCTGAACCGCTGAGGCTCGTCACGTCTGTAGCTTCACTCACATCCGATAGCATACTACTTGGCACCACGCAAGGTCTGTGGCGCTTGACTCGATCGACGAATACGCTTTCCATGTTTGCGCCGGAAGCAAACCGCGGGCTGTTCGAATCGATTGAAAACATCCTTGTTCTACCAAGTGGACATATCGCTCTCTCATCGTCCGCTGTCTATACTGCTGTGCTTCAGCGAGGTGATTTTAACAATGCCCTGTGGTCAGGAGAGGAGGCAAATGCGCTGGTTGAACTTGCTACCTCTATGAAGAACAATGCACCACTACTGTTCTGCATACAGCGCATTCGCGCACAGCGAGCCCAGATTGATTTTGACCGAGTTCCACCAAGGCTTCGCAATCAGATCGTTGGTTCCCGAACATGGAGGCCATCGCGTGCGACAACGATCCTTACAGACTCGATTGCATGCTTTGCATTCCCAGGCCACATCGCGATCGCTGACGCTTCGACATCCTCTGTGAATCTTGCGCCTCTCCCTCTGGAGGACGAGCAGTTTGAGCCGAATACACCACGCGTGTTCAAACTCACCGATTCCTCCATCCTTGTCACGCGCGAAGCATCGGCCTTTGAAGGACGACTTACACCGGCAGCTCCACGCGAAGGTTTGACAATGATCGCCTGTCGCGGTCTCAACTCGAGCGATTTCAGCGTTCTATCTGACGGTGGCACACTTCATCTTCCCTCGGATCAGCGCACAATTGTCATTGCTACAGCACGACCAAGATCCTACGGCGCAATAGACATTCCAACAATTGGATATGCCTCGTGGATGACTCAACCGCACGAAGTTCAGCTAGGTACTGCGTACACATTTTCAGGTCTTCAACCAGGCCTCAACACCATAACCTTTCGCTCGACTGATATACCGTATGCTGCTACACTACGGATCATCGTCGATCCAACTCTTACCGAAGCATGGTGGTTCTGGGCTATTCTTGGCGTTGTAGTTATCGCGCTTGGCGTATTGCTCGCACTCTACGTTCGTCAAATTGCACGGCTACGTCGAGCCGAACTCGAACGCACAGCGATGATGGAGCGCGTCAAGATTGGACAAGACCTGCATGATGCTGTAGGCGCTGACCTTGTCAGAATCACGATGATCCTCAATCGTCCAGACGACGTCCCCCGCGAGGAACTCGCGCGTATTGCACGTGAAGCAAATCGGACCCTTCGCGACATCATCTGGACGAGCTCCGCTCCACAAACTGCCGATGCCGTTTTGGCACAGATAGTTGAGCGCATTCGTACAATTGCCGTAGAAGCAGGGCTTGAACTCGACCTTGATATTGTCAACGAGATAGCGCCACATCCAATGCAAGCATCACTCATTCGTGACCTTGTGCTAATCGTAACAGAGTGCATCACTAACATCATCAAGCATGCGCGTGCCACAGTGGTTCGTGCACACGTTACATTTTTCGAGTCCAAACTGCATATTGTACTACGCGACAATGGCATAGGCTTTGACATCAATGCTTCATATCAAGGTATGGGACTACCAGGCATGAGGCAACGTGCCGAACGATCAGGGATCCTCCTGACAATTCGTTCAGTACAGAATACTGGCACAGAGGTTAAACTCATCGTTTCACTTGAGGGGGTTTCATGATTCGTGTCTTTGTCGTCGACGATCATCCAGCAATGCGCGAGGCAATCTGCGCGGAACTTGCTCGCGAGGCAGATCTCCAGGTCGTTGGATCAGCAGCATCAGCTGCACAAGCGAGGCAGTTGCTGTTGACAACACCCACTGATGTTGCTATTATCGATTTGGTACTTCCGGACTCCACAGGGAGTGCGTTGATTGCAGCACTGCGTCCTGAACTACCAACCACCGACTTCCTCGTGCTATCTGCCTACGAAGATTACGATCGCATATACAGCGCTATTCTGGCTGGAGCAGTTGGTTATCTCGGCAAAGCATACGTTAACGGTGCACTCGCAGAAGCTATTCGCGAGGTTCGGGCAGGTGGATCACCGATGAGCAGTCAGATTGCACGTAAGGTGCTGCAAGCGTTCCACAACATTGTCAAACCGCAAATGCCGATCGGCAAGTTGTCGGATCGTGAACAGCAGATCCTGCACATCCTCGTAACTGGCCGCAGTTATAAAGAGATCGCAACAACACTCTTTATCAGCGTCGAAACTGTTCGCACACACGTGCGCAACATCTACCGCAAGTTGCAAGTACACTCAGCCGAAGAACTGAAGAATCGGGATGTATATCGGGTCGTATGATCCTGCGCTCAACGATCATCGTCCTTGCTTTTGCTGTTATCGCAGGCTGCGGGACGACGGATCCATACATTCCACCTACGCACCGCGTAGTGTTACAACCAGAGCTAGAACGTGATGCAAGCGGTTATTATTCGCTCACATTGCTTCGTGATCGCTTTCAAACAGTACAGCGAATTCTTGGCAGTGTGAAACGTGACGACGGAATGCCGCTCACACAAGAGCAGAAAATCTGGTGGGAGTCGTCTCATACCTGGACATTGTCGCAAGGTGACACGGTGATGAAGATCATTCGCCGCAATGTCAACGACCAAGGGTACTGGGTCAATATCGATACAGCTATCACCATTGCACCTCGTGACATGGTCGTTCCAACGGTCAACCCAACATCCTATGCACGCCTTGACGGTGAAGTCAACACAATGATTGGTCCTGTGCTGCCTATGCTTGGCGACACAATGACAATCGTGGCACGCTGGTATGACCCGTGGTACTCTTCCGACACTACGAGCGACGTCGTTCGTATCATTTTGCGGTAAGTCGCAAGCCGACTAACAGTACTGCAAGCACCACGGCTACATCAAACGACACCCAGATTGCGGATGCGGCAAGAGCAACCATAACGAGCAACGTGATTCCACGCATGCGTCCCGACGCAACACGGAGATAGTTCAACGCCATCTGCGTTCCGAGTGTGGCAATGCCGAGTGTGATTCCGAATTGCAACGCTACATATCCCCATATCCGCAGCGTGTGAATAGCCGGCACAGCAAGCGCGGGTACAAGTGATGCAGCTACAACAATGCCAATGAGTGTGGCCACTCCGGCGTTGACGAGACCCTGAACAATACGCGTCTGCTGTGGCGGAAAGAAGTCACTCGCGAGATGCGATAGGAAAAGTCCGGGAAGCAAGAGCTTCACAAGCAAGAGCGCGACGGTATGCGCAAGTGGATACGCGGCTCCATACAACACTTCGGAGACGAGTCCAACCGCGAGTGTTACAACGATGGCAACGAACCATCCTGATATCGCGCTCATTCGCATGCTCCACATCCTCCATCATCGTGCAAGTGTGCGCTTTCGACCTGCACTGTTGCGTGACCAATGCCGAACTTTTCGCGCAACACATGTTGTACATCACGGACGGCGTCAGCGCTCATTCGTTGCGATACGACGTGCACTGTTGCTGTTGTGCTTCCAACGCTCAGCTGCCATACATGCACGTCGTGCACGTTTGTGACACCGTCAATTGCCATGAGTGCCGCTGTCACATCTGCCGGCTGCACATCATCTGGCGCAGACTCCATGAGGATCACACTTGATTGACGGATGACTGCAACCGCACCACGTGTGATCAGTACAGCGATCACCATCGAGATCACGGGATCAATCCATTCCCAATCAGTCACAGAGAGAATGATGGCGCCAATGATCACACCGCCACTCGAGAGCAAATCGGTCATCACATGCAGATACGCGCTACGCGTAGTCACGTGCTCGGAGCGGTGGAGGTACAATGCACTAATTGCGTTCGCAATAAAGCCAACAATGGCAACGGCAAGCATCGACTCCGCATGGACATGGACGTCGTCGCCCGCAAGTCGGCGAACTGCTTCAATTACGATGTAGATGCAGATGCCAATGAGCAGAAAGCCATTTGTGAGCGCGGCAAGAATCTCAATTCGACGCAGACCAAATGTATACCGCACGTCGTGCTGCTCACGTGCCTTTGCAGCTAACCGCAGACCGAAGAACGCGATGAGCAACGATGCAAGGTCGACAAGCACGTGTCCTGCATCAGACAGAAGTGCGAGGCTTCCGGAGTAGAACCCACCGATAACCTGCGCAACAAACACTGTTGACGTAAGCGCGATGGCGATGCGCAATGGACGAATATCACGGTGCTCGTGATGGTGGTGATCATGACCATGATGGTCATGTCCACCCATGTGAACATGCATCAACATATCAGCGTGTAAAGAGGTGCGCGATGTGATCGGCGTGGAGAATCAAAAACACTACCGGTGCGGCAAACAACATGGAGTCGAACCGGTCGAATACACCACCGTGTCCCGGCAAGAGCTCGCCAGAGTCCTTTACCGTGGCGTCGCGCTTGAGCAGCGACTCAGCTAAATCACCAAGCGGTCCGACAATGCCGACCACGGCACCACATGCAAGCGCAGTTGGCAGCGCCAACGATGGCAGGAGATAGGCGGCAAGCGCAGCAAAGGCTGCGGTTGAGCCAACGAAGCCGCCGATGGCCCCCTCCCATGATTTCTTCGGACTCACCCGTGGGAACAGCTTGTGACGTCCGATGGTGAGACCAACGAAGTACGCAGCGATATCTGCCATCCAGACCGACGCGAAGAGTGTGACCACAAGTGAGCACCCTTCACCGCCCCATGCCCCAAGCAACTCGGGCTGCTTCGTAAAGCGAAGTCCGATCAACGACGCCATCGAGATGCCGATGTAGGTTACGCCGAACATGGTGGTGGAGGTGTTAAAGACGGCGTTTTCTTTCGCTCGGAAGAGCTCGATGGTGAGCGTCAGGATCGTGCCGACCATCATCACGAGTCCGATGACGGAAGCGGAGGCCATCAAGCCCCGTGCGCCGTCGCCCTCTACCATGTATCCCACGCCAAGCAGCATCGCAGCCGTAACGCCGATGCCAACCGTCTGGTTCGGGCTTGCATGCTTGCTATCGGCGAGGTGATAAAACTCCCTCAGGGCCTGAATAGCAATCGCCACGATGGCAAGAATGAAGTACCAACTGCCGGCATAGACCAGGCTCACGGCCAGGGGGATCCCAACCAATCCAACGAGAATGCGTTTTCCAAGATTCGTCATGACGCGAAGCTACGTACTTTCGCAACCTATGATGGTGTATAATCTCCCCGACAAGGAGTCGTTCAACGTACTCCTTACAGGCGACCCAGACTTTGTACTGGAGTTCGCTGGCATTCTTGATCGACACAATGTGCCGTTCAGCATCCTACCTTCACTCGATGACATCGACGAGCTCGATGTTGAGTTGGAGTTGCTGGACCGATCGCCGCATGTTGATCATAGCGACAGTTCGCTTTACGGACCCTATGCCGATCGCGTACTATCGGACATTCGTGCGACGTCGGGAAGCTTCTCGCACATCGTTGAACTCTCCGTCGCTGCACACTTCGACCGGAAGATCACACTCGAGATCGCAAGCTCTGTCAATCCACGTGCAACGGTGATTGCCTCTGCACTCACGAACACAGCAACAGAACTTGGTATGGTTGCCAACATCGCGCATCGAATCATCGGCGTTACGCTGGTGCCAAGTGTGATGTCGACAGCAACAACAATCGATATGTCGGCTGGACTTAACACGGAAGCTTCCCACGTTGAGCATGCGCGTGCACTGCTCACACACCTTGGGTACACGGTCGAACATGTCGAAGATCGCGTCGGCTTGGTGCAGATCCGCGTACTTGCAATGCTCATCAACGAAGCCGCATTCTCCGTCATGGAGGGTTTGGCGACACCTGAAGACATCGACAACGCTATGCGCCTCGGCGTGAACTACCCGAAGGGCCTGCTCGCATGGGCAGACGAGATTGGCATCGGCGTGGTCACACTTATTCTCGACGGACTCCGACGCGAGTACGAGCAAGAGCGCTACCGTCCGTGCGTACTCCTGAAGCAGATGATGCGTGCTGGCTGGACTGGTAAGGCGGCTGGACGTGGGTTCTTCACCTACGCGTGATTCGCCTGTGATGCGCTTGTTTCTCGACTTCGATGGAACGATTGCCACAAATGATGTAGGCGATGAACTGTTCCGCACCTTCGGCGACTTCGAGCGTTTGCACGGCGAGCTCTTACGTGGCGACTACAACGTGGCCGAATACTACCGTCGCTCTGCTGCATCGCTGACCGACGTCACCGATGAGCGCTTCGATGCCTTCCTCACATCGCAGGATCTCGATTCAGGCGCCGCGGCTCTCATCACGTGGGCAACACGCGAGGGCATCCCAACAGTTGTTGTAAGTGATGGCTTCGACCGATACATCGAGCCATTGCTTCAACGAGAGGGCGTACGATCGTTGGTTGATCTTGCATGCAACACACTCACACCGTCGAGCGAAGGGTTCCGTCCGGAGTTTCCCGGTGCAACCGAGTCGTGCTCATGCTTTTGTGCTTCATGCAAGCGCAATGCACTGCTCATGCGCAGTGCGATGGATGACGTGATGATCTATGTTGGGGATGGACGCAGCGATGCCTGCGCCGTGGAATTCTGCGACGTCGTGTTTGCAAAGGGAATACTGGCAGCATCGTGCACTGAACGCGGAATTCCGCATCACCCCTACCGCACGCTCACCGACGTGATGATGATCCTGCAGGCAAAGCTTCGGGATGGATCGCTACGTCCGCGTAGACAGGCACGTTTGGCCAGACAACGTGCGGTAGCGACTGAGTAATTCGCCCTGTTGCGGAACGATGTTAAACCATGTTGAACTCTGCGCGGTCGAAGACTCGCATTTGACCACATTTGAAGTACATCTCTCATGAACACAACATCTGCCGTTCGTACGATCATCGTTGCGCTTCTCCTGCTCACAACAGCTGCTACCTCCGTAACAGCGCAAGGCGATCGCGAGCGTAGAAAGGAAGCACGCAAGGCACGCACTGAGCTTCGAGCAAGCCTCCGCTCGTGGTTCACAACATCCGTTTACCCTACTGTGAAGCAATGGCATGATGCGTTTGATGCACAGCTTTCAGCTTCAGATCGCGCTACACTTCAACAACTCCGCACCGAATCACGTCAGGCACGAGAGCGCCTGCAGAATGGTCTCGAAAGGCTGATCACTGCCCCACGCGATGAACGACGTGACCTTGCAGAGGACATTCGCGATGAGTATCGTACATCGATGAAGTCCATTATTGATCGCGTGGCACCAATTGCCAAGTCATCACGCAAGTTCCTGCGCGAGTTGTTTGATTCGAATGAACCTCAACTCGAAGCATGGAGAAGCGAATCCCGGAAAATGGTCGATGCATGGCGCTCGAATCATAGCGACAATGGTGATCGAAAGGGTAAGCCAATGAACGGTCTTCCGTTGCTTGGCGGTGATGGTCGCAAAGCAGCACTGCGCTTCATCTTGTGGGATGGAAGTCTTGAGCAAGCACTCAACGACGAAGGTGACGATCGACCAGACCATCGATAAGAGGGTATCTGTGTTGTAACACACGAATGTCGTACGTTTGTCGTCCTTTGACGCATTCATCAACGTATGGCATCCCCTCTCATGAAGATTCTCACGATCTCTGGATCCCTCAAGGCAACATCATTCAACACGGGTCTTCTCCGCACACTCGCGCACATGGCTCCCGAGGGAGTCACTGTTGTGGAGGCATCGATTGCAGACATTCCGATGTTTAATGAGGATCTCGAAGTTGCTGGACTGCCAGCGTCGGTTGCCACACTGAAGCAGCAGATTGCAGAAGCTGACGGTGTGATCATCTCAACGCCTGAGTACAACTTCTCCTACCCTGGCGTGTTGAAGAACGCCATCGACTGGGCATCACGCGGTCCGGTACGTCCGTTTGCCGACAAGCCGGTGGCAACAATCTCTGTGAGCCCAGGCAACTTCGGGGGCATCCGTGCGCAAACAGATCTGCGTCGCCTGATGCACAGCATTGGCGCACACGTATTGCCAAAGCCTGAGATTGCTATCCCGCAGGCGAAGCTGAAGTTCGATGACGATCGACGTCTCACTGACGAAGCCACGCGAGCGATGATTACGACGCTCATTGAAAAGTTCAGCGCGTTCATCCGCGTGCACAATTCACAAGCTTCAGAGTAATCCGATGCAACCTATGATCATCCGCGCCAACGAGCGCGGACACGCCTCGTTTGGCTGGTTGAACTCGTTTCATACGTTCAGCTTCGGCAACTACATGAACCCCGAGCGCATGCACTTCGGTGCGCTGCGTGTTCTGAATGACGATACCGTTGCTCCTGGCGAGGGCTTCGGTACGCATCCGCACAGCAACATGGAGATCATCTCGATCCCACTTGAAGGAACGATGATGCATCGCGACAGCATGGGATCGGCACAGCCGCTCCGTGTTGGCGATGTCCAGGTGATGTCGGCTGGAACAGGTTTGACACACTCGGAGTACAACGGGTCAACCTCGGACGTGTTGAAGTTTCTGCAGATCTGGATCATCCCACACACGCGCGACGTCGAACCTCGGTACGACGAAGTACATGTTGGCGACCTCACTCCGAACGTTGAGCACACGATCATTGCACCGCAAGGCAGTGATGGCAAGATGTGGATCCATCAAGACGCGTGGCTGAGTCTCACAGATCTCCACGCGGGTGCGTCGCTTGAGCGCAACGAGCGTGCTCCAGGCATTGGCACCTTTGTGATGCCGATCGAGGGCTCTGTAGTGGTGAACGGCACGGACCTCGCACGCCGTGATGCGATTGGACTCTACGATGCGTCGTCAGTAAGCATCACCGCGCACGAGACATCACGCATACTCATCATCGACGTGCCCGTTGTACTCGCCTGACGCGTAGGTACTTTTCGAGTTCGACACCTGCATAGAGCACTGCGCCGAGCGCCGTGACAACGAGCCACGACTGTATGTCGATGGACGCTGTGCCGAAGAATCGTTGGGCGAATGGAGCATAGACAAAGATCACTTGAAGGGCGAGCATACCAATGATGCTTGCCCACAACACGCGCTGTTCAACAAGGCCGTGATGTCCTGGACGTGTGTGTGATCGACAGGCGATGAGGTAGAAGATCTGCAACACAACGAACGCCGTGGCAGCAACGGTTCGTGCGTGCTCAATCGTAGAGCCTTGCGATGTTTCCCACATGTACAGTCCGAAGGCACTCGCCAGAAGGTATGCGCCCACGGAGATGGTGCGCCAAATGAGGAAGCCACCAAGCAGCTCTTCATGCGATTCTGCCGGTGTGCGATGCATGATGTGGGGTGCAGTGGGCTCGACGGCGAGTGGCAACCCCAAAATGACGCCAGTTGTGAGGTTGATCCAGAGAATCTGCACGGGAAGGATCGGTAGTGCAATGCCGAGGCCGACCGCTGCAAGCACGACGAGCCCTTCTCCAACATCAGTCGAGATCGTGAACGTCACGTACGATCGAATGTTGTCATACACTGTTCTACCTTCTTCAATCGCCGCAACGATGGTTGCGAAGTTGTCGTCAGTCAGCACCATCGATGATGCATCCTTTGCAACGTCTGTTCCTGATCGACCCATCGCAATGCCAATGTCAGCGGACTGCAGCGCAGGCGCGTCGTTTACTCCGTCCCCTGTCATCGCTACGATGTGACCCTGGCGTTGGAGCGCGGCAACGAGACGGAACTTCACCTCTGGCGATACGCGTGCAAATACCGACCCTGTCTGAGCTGCGTGTTCAAGCTCGCCATCAGACATACGCTCGAGCTCACGTCCGTTGTACGCAACAAGTTCACTACCACCGATGCCGACAGCTCGCGCTATAGCCTCTGCGGTGGCGCGATGATCTCCAGTGATCATCTTCACCGCTACTCCCGCTCGCGCACACACAGCAATCGATCGTTGCACATCGGCACGCGGCGTATCGGTCATCGCCACCAATCCCAGAAATGTCATGTCGGCAAGGTCTTCTTCGCGAAGCGATACATCCGCGGACGTGCGTAGACGCTGCGCGCATGCGAGCACACGATAGCCTTGTGCGCCGTACGCATGTTCGGGCGCACGAATGTTGTCCATCGACAACGACTCAACATCGCCGGCGGCATTGAGCTGCGAAGAGCAATGAGCAAGCACACGCTCAACGGATCCCTTGAGAAGAACGATCTGCT
>JAURNF010000084.1 GCA_030830285.1 Candidatus Kapaibacterium sp. | reverse complement strand
TCCGCAAGAATGTCAAGTAAATGGTCCAGGCTGTGATTCCCGCAATGATCATGTGCTGACGGGCAGGCACGAAGAATTGCGTCACAAAGATGACGCTCGGATGCAAGGCCCGTCACGTGAATCTCCGCGCCTAGATCTGTGACACAGCGTGCCGCTAGCTCAGCGAACCGCGCAATCGGCCAATCATGGGCCGAGCCGCCAGAGCCAGGGTGAATCACCACGCGAGGTGGGGCATGCATGCGAGAATGATCGGCGAGTGGACGAGGGTTCGGGACCACGACGTTTGGTTGAGATCCACAAAACGCGTGCATGATCATCCGCACGTTGTACTCTGCTTCGTGATGCTCTGCCGTTGAGCGATGCTCACGAATCCGCGTAGTGAACATCCACGAGTACCAACGATAGCCCGTACCGATTCGACGTGGAATGCCAGCGCGTAGGGCTGCCCACGCCTCAGGTTGTGTAGGACGCGGGAAGAAGATCACGTCGATAGCGCGTGACCGAAGATCCTGGTGTAGTGGGATGGTGAGTGTGTCCACGCATACGATTTCATCGACCACGCCCGTTGCCACTACAAGTGGAGCGGCATAGGAGCGCGTATAGAGCGTGATCCGCACATCGGGGAACCGCCGCCGCAGTTCGACGCACATCGGAAGTGTAAGCACCATATCACCGAGGCGATCAGTGCGGAAGATGGCGATATGCGTGGGGGAGTGCTTCATACAACAACGGGCCCTGCACGATCTGTGCAGAGCCCGCAGATTACGCAATTGAGGACTTAGAAAAAGAGTTCCAAGCCGATTGATGGTGTAAGGACACCAAACGACACATCCTGACCCGACGGGCTGATTGGAAGCTCAAGGACATTGACTTGACCGTAGACACCAAACTTGTCGCTAAACCAATACTGCGCGCCACCACCAAGGTTGATGCCTGTTGACGACGTGTTACCAGCAGTTGAGCGTGACGCGATTGCGAACTGACCGATCGCATATGGGCGAACTGTTGTGCCACCCAAGAAATACTTCGCATATGGTGCGAATGTGATGTCGGTGCCGTCAGAAATGCGGAAACCAACCTGTGTACCCACGTGGAGGTCATGGTTGATGGCATACTGAACCTGCACACCAGTTGTTGCCGGTCCACCGCGGTTAACCCCGACACCCAGACCGCTCTTCGGTCCGCCATTGGCGAACACCGAAGCAGCGCTGCAGATCATCATCGCTGCTGCTGCGACAAACAATCCCTTCTTCATACTTCTTCCCCTTCACAATGAATGAATACATGAGGCCGTCCAAATATAGTGCTGTAATTTCGCCGTTGGAACTCCCTATGCCATACACCATCACTGTCGAACCATACACGCAAGCCCACCGCAAGGAATGGGATGCCTTTGTTGAGCGCTCAAACAATGGGACAATGTTCCATTTGCAGCAGTTCATGGACTACCATCCTGATGGGAAGTGGAACTGGCACCACCTCATGTTCCGTGATGGTACAAAGCTCGTAGGTGTGCTGCCGGGCGGACTCAAGCCGAATGGTGACTTTTGGTCGCCGACAGGGGCATCGTATGGTTCCATCGTAACAGCAGATTGCTCTTTCGAGCTCTCGCTCGCAATCGTTGATGCATTCATTGCGTACTGCAAGCAAGTTGGGATTCGCGATGCGTATCTCATCCCCGCACCCATCGTATACACCCGCAACTACAGTCAGCACCACGAGTATGCGATGTTGTATCGGAAGGCAACCTTTGAGTTGCACTACATCTCACATGCTATCGACCTTAAGCATGGTGCTGACTTTCTGAAGCATTTCGACGCAACGGCGCGCAAGAGCATTCATCGGATCCTCCGTGAAGGTGAGATCACGATTCGAGAGAGCGACGACTACGCGACGTTTCACAAGATCCTCCTCGAGAACAAGGCACGTCACGGTGTGCTGCCAACGCACACCCTTGACGATCTGCTCAAGCTCAAAGAGCTTATGCCAGACAAGCTGCGTCTAAACATGGTCTACCTCGGTGATGAACCAATCGCTGGATCGCTGCTCTTCTTGGCGAATCCCAAGGTTGTGCTGTGTTTTTACAACATGCTCCGGTACGAATACGAGCATCTGCGTCCGATCTACCTCGTGATGTACGAAACCTGTCGCTGGGCAATTGAGCAAGGATACGAGTGGGTTGATATCGGCGTGTCGCAGGACACAAAGGATGCCGATCCGATGACTCCGTCGATCGGACTGATCAATTTTAAGGAGCGGTTCGACGCTCGTGGTATTCTCCGGAGCACCTACCATCTCTCAATCGCTCCATAGCGTGGATGTTCTCCTCTGCGCCCTTGCAGACGTTCGCTACGATGCACGTACGCGAAACATTGCGCATGCGTTAGTCAGCGATGGACTACGTGTCGGTGTGATTGCAGCTGGTACTGCAGATGAACTGCCAACCTGCACGATGTATTCGTGGTCAGATCCAGGCGGTCGTGCACTTTCACGATGGTGGTCGTACTCACGACATTGTGCGCAGACTGATGTAACGGCACGTTGTGTGATTGCGATGGATCTCTTTGCACTGGCAGCGGCGTCGCGCATTGCCAAGCGATGCAATGCCACGCTTATCTATGACATGCGCGAGTTCTACTTCGCGCTTGGTCCGCTCGAGGGCAAAGGAATGCGTCAGCGCATTCTCACGGCGCACGAGCGACGACACCTAAAAATCGTCGACGACATCCTCGTATCGGGTCCACTCGACGCCGAAATTGCTCGCTCAACCTTCAGTCTCTCCTACGATCCATTCGTTCTTTACAACACGCCTCCATACCGCGACGTCGTTGTTTCGCCGTTACGCGCGAGATGCGGTGTTTCGTTAGATACCTATCTGGCCATCTATCAAGGCGTTGTGCATCATGGACGGGGGATAGCGCCGTTTCTTCGTGCCATGCGAGACATGCAGGATGTACATCTCGCCGTCGTTGGGGATGGCCCTGCACGCCGGGATCTTGAAGCACTCGCGAGCCAGCTCGGTGTGGCATCTCGTGTGACGTGGATTGGAGCTGTTGCGTACGAAGATCTTCATGCATACACATGTGGTGCCGATGTTGGACTCTGCATCATCGAACCGGTGTCGATGAGTTATGAGTACGCATTGCCAAACAAGCTCTTCGAATACATGATGGCACGCATTCCGTCACTCGTCACAGATCTGCCTGCGCTCCGTGCACATGTCGCGCAGTATCCAGTGGCAGCGAGTATTGATAGGACGCTGTCGTCAACAGACATCGTAGCGGCAATGCAAACGGTTCGCAACGGTAGCACACGAGCCACCATGATTGCCGCGTGCGACGCAATTCGAGAGCTCTCGTACGAACACCAACAACACGCGATCGTCGCTCGAATCCGTCAGCACTGCTCATGATCTACCTCCTGCTGCTACTTCAGCAGTTCATTGCCTCGACCACGCACCTTGTAGCGAAGGACATAACCGTTGAGCTCGAAGCAATCACCGTGGTGCTGTTTCGGGGCATCTTCACCTGTATCGCCTTCGGTATCTGGATGTTTGTGCGTCGTTCTTCGCTTCGGAAGGTTGATCGTGCAGACATTGGATTGATTGCTTTGTTGGGGCTTGTCAACATGCCCATCAATCAACTCCTGTTCATTTGGGGTGTCGATTACACCACTGCTCCCAACGCGTCCCTTGCATATGCGCTGACGCCAGTGTTCGTCGTGATCCTGCTTGCGCTCTGGAAGCGCACATCACCCGGCTGGCGTAAGATGGCAGGCGTGGCACTCGCTGTGACTGGTGCAGCGATCGTCTTGGTTGATCGTGGCGCATCGGTCACGCCAGAACAAACGCTTGGCAATCTTATGGTCTTAGCAGCGAGTGTATCATGGGCAGCGTACACCGTTATCGGACGCTCGCTTATCGTGAAGTATGGTCCAGTGCAGACCACAGCCATGAGCTTCTTTGCTGGACTCGCGTGCTTTATACCCGTGTGGGCGCTCATTCCCATACATGATCCAATGACGGTGCTCGTTTCGCCTGGTTGGCTGGAGCATTGGGCGCAGTTGTTCTATCTCGGCGTGATTACATCTGGCGTAGGGTACGGACTGTGGTATTACGCGCTCAGTCGAATGGAGGCGAGTCGCGTGTCGGTGTTCAACAACCTGCAGCCCGTGCTGACATCGGTGCTTTCGTTCTTCATCTTCGGCACCGTACCCACGTTCATGTTTGTTGTTGGTGGAGCGATAGCCATTGCCGGTGTGATTGTTACCCAGCAGGACTGACAAACGTCAGTTGACCGATGCTCGGCATCTCGTAGATTCGTTCGATACGAGTGATGTACCAAATGATGCACGAACATGCGAGGGGACAACAATGATTCTCGATCGACACCAAACGCAGGCCTTGTGTGTTGACATACAGGAACGCCTCCTACCGCACATCCACGGTCATGGCGAGCTCGTGCGCCGATCAGCGACACTGATCAGGGGATTGCGCATTCTCGACGTGCCCATCATCGTGACTGAGCAATACACGAAGGGACTCGGCACAACGGTTCCCGAAATCGCGTCGGCCCTTGGCACCTATCAGCCGATCGAGAAAATGACGTTTAGTTGCTGTGGTAATCCTGACGTCGAAGCTGCAGTTCTCGGAAGCAGGCGTCACCAGATCATTGTCTTTGGCATCGAGGCACACGTATGTGTGCAGCAGACCGTGCTTGACTTGTTGGCGCATGGACAAAAAGTAGTCGTCATCGACGACTGTGTGTCGTCGCGCTCCGCGAACGATGCACGTGTGGCGATCGAGCGCATGCGGCAAGCCGGCGCCGTCGTCTCAACGATGGAATCCGTGTTGTTTGAACTACTTCGTGTGTCTGGCACGCAAGAGTTCAAATCGATATCAGCGCTTGTGAAGTAACACCCCGCATCGGAGAGCAACCATCATGGCAACACGCACGTCATCCACATCGAAGTCGCATTCAGATAGCATCTCATCCGTGATGAGTGAAGAACGACGCTTCCCACCGTCGAAGGAGTTTGCGTCAAAGGCGCATATTGGTTCGGCGCGTGCACTCAGTGCGTTACAGGAGCATGCCGAGAGCGATGTGGTTGCGTATTGGGAAGAGCAGGCTCGCGAGCTTGCTTGGTTTGCGCCCTGGAAGAAGCCGCTCGTGTGGAAGTATCCGCATGCACAGTGGTTTGTTGGTGGCACTACCAACGTCGCCGTGAATTGTCTCGATCGGCATCTCGGAACATGGCGGCGCACCAAGGCTGCGCTCATATGGGAAGGTGAGCCTGGCGAGACGCGCACGCTAACTTATCAGCAACTTCATACAGAGGTATGCCGCGCGGCGAATGTGCTTGAGCAGCTCGGTGTGCGCAAGGGTGACGTTGTGGCGATCTACATGGGCATGGTGCCGGAGACCGTGATTGCCATGCTTGCGTGTGCACGTATCGGTGCGACGCATAACGTAATCTTTGGTGGATTCAGCAGCGATGCGCTGCGAGAGCGCATTAACGATTCAGGTGCAAGCGTCCTCATCACACAGGATGCTGCATGGCGTCGCGGTGATCCAGTTCATCTCAAGGCTGCAGCTGATGTTGCGGCAAGGAAAGCTCCGAGCATTC
This sequence comes from Candidatus Kapaibacterium sp., assembly GCA_030830285.1. Taxonomy (GTDB): domain Bacteria; phylum Bacteroidota; class Ignavibacteria; order Kapaibacteriales; family Kapaibacteriaceae; genus UBA10438. The sequence continues at coordinate 1,186 of JAURNF010000084.1, read as the reverse complement.
GACACGTCATCGTGGTCAAGCGCACGGACGACAAGTGTGCGATGAAGTCGGGTCGCGATCACTGGTGGCACGAACTCATCGACGCAGCGTCGGCGCGTCACGAGCCCCCTGCATTGCCGAGTGAGCATCCCTTGTTCATCCTGTACACGTCGGGTAGTACTGGCAAGCCAAAGGGAATTCTGCACACCACCGGAGGGTATCTCACGCAAGTGGCATCAACCACCAAGATGGTGTTCGACATGCGCGACGATGATGTGTACTTCTGCACCGCAGACGTGGGATGGATCACGGGTCACAGCTACGTTGTGTACGGTCCACTTGCTAATGGTGCAACCATCCTCTTGTACGAAGGCGCGCCGAACTGGCCCGAGCCCGATCGCTTCTGGCATCTCATCGAGCGACATCAAGTATCGATCTTCTACACTGCTCCAACAGCAATTCGCTCCTTTATGAAATGGGGCGAGTCGTGGCCACGTCGACACGACCTATCGTCGCTTCGACTGTTAGGGACTGTTGGTGAGCCGATAAACCCTGAGGCATGGGTATGGTATTACAATGTCATTGGTGGGGGACGCTGTCCGATTGTCGATACCTGGTGGCAAACCGAAACAGGTGCCATCATGGTGTCGCCCGTACCGGGTGCCACGGTTGCCAAGCCAGGCACGGTCACCAAGCCATTGCCTGGAATTCTGGTTGATGTGGTGCATCCTGATGGTACATCGTGCAAAGCCAACGAAGGTGGCTTGTTGGTTGTGAAGCATCCATGGCCATCAATGGTGCGAACCATCTATGGGAACGACGATCGCTACCGTGAGGCCTACTGGAGTATGTTTCCCAAGTCGCGCACAAATCCTGGTTGGTACTTCACAGGAGATGGGGCGCGAAAAGACCGCAACGGCTACATCTGGATTATTGGTCGTGTTGATGATGTGGTGAACGTCTCCGGACATCGCCTAGGCACTGCCGAGATTGAAAGTGCGCTCGTATCCCACCGACTTGTTGCCGAAGCTGCCGTTGTTGCACGTCCAGATGAGATCAAGGGCAGTGCGCTTGTTGCGTTTGTGAGCCTCAAGAGCAGTGCCGCTGTCAAGAACTTCTCTGCACTCAAGGAGGAACTCCGTGCGCATGTCGGCAAGGAGATCGGACACATCGCCAAGCCAGACGACATTCGGTTTTCCGATGCGCT
>JAURNF010000083.1 GCA_030830285.1 Candidatus Kapaibacterium sp. | reverse complement strand
GGTGCCCTGGAAGTTTGAAGCACTTGACCATGTTGCACCACCATTCGTCGACAAGAACAGTCTACCCTGGGCAGCAATAACAACACGCTGTGGATCTGTCGGTGCGGTAGCACACTGATCAACACCGGTTGGTTCCAAGGTAGCTGCAGCGCCTGTCAGTTGCACGCGACGGAACGTTAGGGCCGCATCACTGGAAACATAGAGTCCATGATCAGTTGCAGCATACACCGTCGATCCTGACATTGCGAGTCGACTGACCGACTGAATAGGAAGGTCCACACCAATGTTGGTCCACGTTCGACCAGCGTCGGTACTCCGCCATATGCCAGCCGATATCGTTCCAGCGATAACAAGTGATCGATTACGTGAATCAGTGATGTGGCAGCGTATAACTCCAACACCTTGCGAGCCAGTTGCCATTTTCGCTTCTGGATCAAAGCCAAACGGACCGATCGATTGCCACCGATCGTCTGCCTGCACATCATCAACAATCTTCGTAGCACGTACGACTTCGATGTCAGCCCACGAAGCTGTCGTTGTTACAACATTGCCCTGCTCATCAGCAAATGCCCGCTTGCGTGACAACCAACGTGTAACCTGCTTCCATTCGCGGCTGCGAGCCCCTTGCCGAAGGGATGCATCAGCATTCATTGCGCGGATCACATCGAACACATTCGAATGATCGCGAAGGTACATGGAATACCACGAGGTGGATCGATGGAGCTGCGACGATGGATATCGTTCGACAAGTGATTGTTCTTGCGCATATGCACATGCTGCACACCCGCATAGCACAAGCAACATCAACCACAGCATCCGCATGAACACCCCTGTTCGTTACATGGACACGATCTTGAACTCGACTCGACGATTGCGTTGACGTCCATCTTCTGTTGCATTCGATGCAACCGGCTTTGATTTACCAACTCCAACTGCACGCATGCGCTTCTCGTCCAAGCCCTTGCTCACGAGATAGGTGCGCACTGCATTTACGCGCTCTTGGGACAGCTTCTTGTTCTCGGCATCCTGTCCAACATTGTCAGTATGACCTGACAATTCGATCGTGATCTTGGTATTCGCCGCAAGGAATTCAGATAGTCGATCAAGTTCTGCAAATGACTCTGGTCGGAGCTCCGACTTGGCAAAGTCAAAGAAGAGATTGTTGAGTCGAATGACTTCGTTCTTGCGGATTGGCACCAAATACAAGTCACGCTCAAGCTCGGTGTACTGCGTGAGTGATCGTGTATCGAGCTTGTCGCTCACAGGATAGTACCCAGGTGCTTCCGCACGGAAACCATACAAATCACCGGCCGGAAGCACGATCTTGTATGATCCTTGCACTGGTTCTGACAGCGCCGTACCTGCCGAGACGCGAGTAGTGAGGCTTTCATACTCAACGTTCGTTGCAATCGGCTTCTTCGTGGACGCATCAAGCACGCGTCCGCTCACAAGCACCACAGGTTGTGGCTGAACACCCTTTGTCAGACGGATGCGATAGAGGTCTGCGCTCTGATCAACTGGACTTGTGCCACACAAGTAGGCATACTCACCGTTTGCAGGCACAGTGAAGTACGCGTCCCACTCAGGTGTGTTGATCTTTGGACCCAGGTTCTTCGGCTTACTCCACTTCGTCCATGAGTCATCGAGGCGTCGTGTCATCCAGATGTCAACATTGCCATAGCCGCGACGACCATCTGACGCGAAGTAGAGTGTGACACCATCAGCGGCCATAAACGGCGACATCTCGCTGCCCCATGTGTTGATGTCCTGACCGCAGTTGATCGGCTCTGTGAAGGTTCCATCTGCACGTTTGCGCGAGAAGTAGAGATCCTTCTGACCACGAGAGTCCCGCCGTTGAATAGCTTGGAGCAAGACACGTCCGGAGGGATCAAGACATGATTCACTAAACCGGTGGAGGTTGTAGTAGTTGTCGATGCGTACTTCGCGTGGTATCGACCATCCATTTGCCGTCCGGACCGATTGCGACACACCGGGTCCGCGAGGAGCGCCATTGGCATAGTAGGTATTCCCAACCAACACCTGATTCTCATCGGGCGTAATACTGATCAGGAAGTTTGCACCTTGATTGTTGAGGGGGCGACCAACGTTCACAGCCGGACCCCACGAGCCATCGGGTTGTACGTCGGTATACCAAATGTCTTCCTCATCTGGATCGCCGATATTCTCACGATGAGGATATCGTCCGAAGTAGAGACGCTTGCCATTGGTTGTGATCACTGGCGAGAGATCACCGCCGTAGCTATTCACGCGTGGACCCAGCGATTCTCGATCGGACAGCACAGGCACATCGTCGGCGATATCGATACCGGTCTCGCGCTGTCGAATGACTACTTCATCGACTTCGATCAGCATCTGTCCGTTGACGACCAGACCCAGAATAGCACCCTGAATATCGAGTCCGTCGAAGCCAACGATCGTACCACCGTTGATGAGCAAACTCATACCCGATCCGCGCTTGCGCACAGTCAATGTGAACCATGTCCCCATCGCTGGAATCTCTTGCGACGGCGTCCACGGCAGCACATCACGTTGGCGTCCATCACGCCAGGTGTACACCTTGTAGTTACCGCCAGAGTTTACAAGTACGCCGTTGGCATTCTGTGCCGTACTTGCAGCCCACGACACACCAAATCCCTGATTTGTTGCGCCCGCAACCTGACGGAGCTTGATATCGATATCAAAGTCGGCGTCATAATCAATGAACCAGCCAGACTCTAAGAACCACTCGTTCATGATAGAACGGCGATCAATCACATAGCGACCATTGGCGATCGACACCGTCCCATTGTTCCATTGTCCAACGCGCCACCGACCAGCGTTATCTGTAAACTCATCACGCACCGCAATACCCAGCGGTTGTGCAGTGAGTGAGCCTACTGCAAACGTGCACGCGATGAGGAGGATCAGCATGTGGTGACGACGCATGATCATTCCTCGAGGTACGTGTAGCCGTACAGACCAGAACGATAGATGGCAAGGAACTCCTTGCCTTCATGCACAGAGATCTTCTTGTCTTTGACCGAAGAGCTCACCCATGCTTCCATGGTACGAACAAGTTTCTTTGCATTGAATTGTACGTAATCGAGCACGTCGGCAACGGTTTCGCCATCGATCACCTGATCGATCTCGTACCCCTTGTCCTTGACGATTACGTGCACAGCGTTGGTATCACCAAACAGATTGTGCAAGTCGCCAAGAATCTCTTGGTAGGCACCAACGAGGAACACAGCAAGGTAGTATGGCTCCCCTTGCTTGAAGGTATGCACAGGAAGTGACGTCGTGAAGTCCCGCACGCCAATGAAATGATCTACCTTTCCATCGGAATCACATGTGATGTCCTGCAGCGTAGCCATACGCGTTGGACGCTCGTTGAGTCGATGAATCGGCATGATTGGGAACAACTGATCAATCGCCCATGAGTCAGGTAGCGATTGGAACAGCGAGAAATTGCAGAAGTACTTATCAGCGAGAAGTTTCGGGAGAGAACGAATTTCTTCCGGTACCGTCTTGAGTTCCGTTGACAGTTCGTTGATCTTATGCGCAATCGTCCAGTAGAGTCGCTCTACTTGGGCGCGCGTACGCAGGTCAATCAATCCAAGTGAGAATCTATCGAGCGTCTCTTCGCGCACTTGCTGACAATCATGCCATGCTTCAAGCATGGTTCGGCTGTTCAGTGAGCTCATGATTTCACCAAGCTCTTGAACCAACTCGTGATCCTTCTTCGTGACCTTCTCGCGCGATGGCCATGTTGGGACACTTGTCGTTTCGAGAACGTTGAAGACAAGCACGGAGTGATGCGCGGTTAGTGCTCGACCCGACTCCGTAATCACGTTTGGATGTGGCAGGTTGTTCTTCGTTGCCGCATCGGCAAGCGTCGATATCGCATCGTTGGCGTACTCTTGAATCGAGTAGTTAATGCTCGAGGCCACGCTGCTGCGTGAACCATCGTAATCCACGCCAAGTCCACCACCGATATCAACGAATTCCAGATTGCACCCCATGTTCATGAGCTGCACATAGAACTGGGCCACTTCGCCCAAGCCCTGCTTGATCTTGCGGATGTTGGTGATCTGCGATCCCAAGTGGAAATGGATAAGCTTGACACAGTCAAGCATCTCCTGATCCTGCGCATACGTGATTGCTTCGAGCAACTCCGATGCGTTGAGACCAAACTTCGACTGGTCACCACCGGATTCTTCCCACTTGCCGCTTCCGCTTGACGCGAGCTTGATACGTATACCAACTTGTGGTCGCACCTTGAGGCGACTCGATACTTCTTTAATCAGTTTCAGCTCGCTGAGCTTTTCGACCACAATGTAGATTCGCTTCCCCATCTTCTGCGCCAGAAGCGCGAGCTCGATGAACTCTTCGTCTTTGTAGCCGTTGCAGATAATGAGTGCTTCCTCATTGTCCATAATCGCGAGCACGGCATGCAGCTCAGGCTTCGAGCCTGCTTCGAGTCCGATATTAAAGCGCTTTCCATGGCGGACCAACTCTTCTACGACCGGACGCTGCTGATTCACCTTGATCGGGTAAACGCTGAAGTATTTACCGTTGTAGTCATACTCGTCGGAGGCCTTGGCAAAACAGCCGGCGATCTTCTCAATACGATCGTCGAGAATATCTGGGAACCGGAGCAATACGGGAACACTCACGTCGCGCAGAAGTAGCTCGTCGATGAGCTCCTTCAAATCAACCTGTGGTCCCTTTGCCTTGCGTGGCGAGGCAACGACATGCCCCTTGCCATTGATGCCGAAGTACCCGATACCCCATCCTGGGACGTTGTAGGTCTCCATCGAGTCTTCAACACGCCATTTGCGCATGATCAGCCTGTCTGTAGAGGTGAAAAAACGAACGACAAAACTACGCACATATATATTTGTGCCCATGACTCCATCTCAGGACATCGACGCACTCAAGGCCTCGTTTGCGGATTTCCTCAAGCGAAAGAAGTACCGGAGCACCCAAGAACGCTTCCTGGCACTCGATCGCATTGCGGAACTCGACCGACATTTCAGTGCCGACGAGCTCTATATCCACATGAACAGCCGGGGTGATCGGATCTCCCGAGCGACGATTTACTCGACACTGGATCTGCTGACCCAGTGCAACATTCTGATGAAACACCGTTTTCACGGTGAGAGTGCCACATTCGAGCTCAGCAGCCGGATGCCAAATCATGATCATTTGATTTGCGTAGAATGCGGTCATATCGTTGAGTTCCGAGAAGAAGGCATTGATTCCATCCGCGATGCGGTATGTTCGCAACAGGGCTTCCGCCCCGTGACGCACTCTCTGCAGATTTTCGCAGTTTGTCACGATCCACTCACCTGCGAGCACAATAAGCAGGACTAATTCGGACGCTTCATGAAGAATCTTGTCATTGTCGAATCTCCGTCGAAGGCGAAAACCATCCAGAAGTACCTCGGGACAGACTTCACCGTGACTTCCTGCATGGGGCATATCCGCGACCTCCCAGGCAACGACAAGGCCATTGACATCGAGAACAACTTCACGCCGATCTATGAGATCAACGAAGACAAGAAGAAGCTCGTATCCGAACTGAAGAAGCAAGCTCGCTCGGCCGACATGGTGTGGTTGGCATCTGACGAAGACCGCGAGGGCGAGGCCATCGCGTGGCACCTTTCCGAGGCACTGCAGCTTGATCCCGTGAAAACGCGACGTATCGTGTTCCACGAAATCACAAAACCGGCCATTCTTAAGGCGATCGAGCACCCCCGCGGTATCGACACGAACCTGGTTGACGCGCAGCAGGCACGCCGTGTGTTGGACCGCTTGGTAGGTTTCGGTCTCTCCCCTGTTCTGTGGCGCAAGGTGCAGCGCAACCTTTCGGCTGGTCGCGTGCAGTCAGTTGCCGTGCGCCTGGTCGTTGAGCGCGAGCGCGAGATCCAGGCATTCACGGCGACAAGCCAGTTCAAGATTACTGCTGAGTTTTCCGTCGAGGGTCGAACGCTGACCGCCGAATTGCCACAGCGATTCGATCGCGAAGAAGACGCGCGGGCGTTCCTCGAAGCATGTGCTACCGCAGTGTTTCGTGTGACGAACCTTGAAACGAAGCCAGCTAAGAAATCGCCGACTGCCCCATTTACGACGTCGACGCTGCAGCAGGAAGCTAGTCGTAAGCTTGGCTATTCTCTTGTCCGAACGATGAAGCTTGCGCAGGACTTATACGAGCAAGGCCTTATCACGTACATGCGTACCGACTCGGTGAATCTCTCCGAGATTGCGATCGGGGCAGCCAGGGACTTCATTGTTTCGTCCTTTGGTGAAACCTACAGCAACCCTCGCACATACACCACAAAGGTTGCCTCGGCTCAAGAAGCACACGAAGCAATTCGTCCGACCGACTTCACAAAGCGTGCTGCTGGTGAGACAGACGCACACAAGAAGCTCTACGATTTGATCTACAAGCGCACCGCCGCATCACAGATGTCTGATGCCCGACTGGAGCGCACGGTTGCTTCGATTGCGATTTCAACGCTGCCGGATGTGCTCACGGCAACTGGTGAGGTCTTGGTGTTTGATGGCTTTTTGAAGCTGTACCTCGAGACCACCGACGACGAGCAGCAGGATGACGAGGCGTCGAAGATGCTTCCACCATTGAAGGTTGGGCAAGAGCTTCCGTTGATGTCGATGATGGCCAAAGAACGCTTCGAGCGTCCACCATCACGATACACCGAAGCCTCGCTCGTGAAGAAGCTTGAGGAACTCGGCATTGGTCGTCCGTCGACATACGCACCAACGATTACGGTGATTCAGACACGGAAGTACGTCGTTAAAGAAGATCGCGATGGACGTCAACGCGAGGTACGTCGTCTGACGCTCGAGAGCGGCTCAATTGCGCGCGTCGTCGAACTTGAGAATACCGGGGCTGAGCGGTCGAAGCTGTTCCCAACGGACATTGGTTCGGTGGTAACCGACTTCTTGACGGCTCATTTCCAGGACATTCTCGACTACAACTTCACGGCTACTGTCGAGAAGCAATTCGACGAAATCGCACATGGCAACGTCCCTTGGACAACCATGATTCGCGACTTCTACGGTCCGTTCCAAGAGACCATCCGCAAGACCAGCGAAACAGCAGAACGTCAGAGTGGCGAACGTTGCATTGGCGTTGACCCAACATCAGGCAAGAACGTCTACGTGCGTCTCGCACGGTACGGGCCGATTGCACAGATCGGTGATGCCGACGACGAGAACAAGCGGCAGAAGGGGCTTCCAGGCAACCTCTCGATCGAGACTGTTACGCTCGAGCAAGCACTTGAGTTGTTCAAGTTCCCTCGCGTGATCGGACTCTTCGAAGAAGCACCAATGGAAGTCAAGCTTGGTCGCTTCGGTCCATACATCGAACACAACAAAGCATTCTACTCGCTTCCAAAGGAAGACGATCCCTACTCCATCGAAGGTCCACGCGGCATCGAGGTGATCCTCGCACGTCGTCAGAAGATTGCCGAGAATACGATCAAGACCTTTGAGGAAGATCCATCGGTAAAGGTTCTCAAGGGACGCTGGGGTCCATACATCGTTGTGGGCAAGCAGAACGTCCGCATCCCGAAGGACACCAACGCCGAAGCCCTCACGCTGGAAGATTGCTTGCAGCTCGCTGCGCAGCAAGCGCCTGCGAAGCCAGCAAAGAAGGGCGCTGCAGCAAAGAAGGCCGCAGCCGGTGATGCAGCACCAGCCGCGAAGAAGGCAGTGAAGAAGGCCGCAAAGAAACCAGCGAAGAAGGCTGCGAAGAAGGCTGCGAAGAAAACGACGACGGCCGTCAAAAAGACGGCCGCCAAGAAATCAACGAAGTAAGCCGCTCGTTACTTAACGAACAGCATCTCACGGTATGATGGCAAAGGCCAATGATCGTGTGCTGTGATGCGCTCGAGCGCGTCGGAAGCAACGCGAACCTTGTTCATTGCAGGAATCACGTTGTCGCGCATGTGGCGCGACTTGCTATGGACGTCGTCGCCACCGAGCTCCATGTTCTGCGCACGAAGCTCAACAATCGCATCGCTCAGTGCATTCACCGCGCCAGCCATCTCTGTAACAGCGCGCTGGACGCCAGCGATCTCAACGCCAGTTTCTTTCATCTCACGCAGGTGACGAAGCGCACCTGGTAGAATCTGCGTCTGCGCAATCCACTCCGTTGTCTCGCCCTCGATGTTCACCGTCTTGAAGTACAAGTCGAAGAACACTTCTTGGCGCGCCTCGAGCTCACGTGAGCTCAACACGTTGTAGGATGAGAACAGCTTGATGTTCTTGTCACTGTGCAGGTGCTCAATCGCATCCACAGCTGTGCGTAGACCAAGCAGTCCGCGACGTTCAGCTTCCTTGTGCCACGCACCAGAATATCCGTCGCCATTGAAGATGATGCGCTCGTGCTTCGCATACGTATCCTTCAGCACTTCGAGCAATGCAGTTTCGAAGCTCTGCTTTTTCTTCATGCGTGCTTCGATGGCAGACGACAAGGCGTCGATCGACTCGGCAATGATCGTGTTAAGCACCGTGATTGGGAACGATACCGACTGCGATGATCCAACGGCACGGAACTCAAACTTGTTTCCTGTGAACGCAAATGGCGACGTACGATTACGATCACCAGCATGCTGTGGGAGCTTCGGGAGAACTTGCGTACCAAGGCCAAGCAGACCCGACTTCTTTGAGCTTCCACCCTTGCCGCTGACGATGCGCTCGTAAACCTCTGTGAGTTGATCACCGAGGAAGATCGACATAATCGCCGGTGGAGCCTCGTTAGCTCCGAGACGATGATCGTTCGATGCAGATGCAACACAAATGCGCAGCAGATCCTGGTGAATGTCCACAGCGCGAATCACCGCAGCGCAGAAGAACAGGAACTGCATATTGTCGTGCGGCGTCTCGCCTGGCTCGAGCAAGTTCTGTCCTGCATCCGTCGACATCGACCAGTTGACGTGCTTGCCGGAACCGTTAACACCTGCGAATGGCTTCTCGTGCATCAAGCACACAAGACCGTACTTACGCGCCGTTGTGCGAAGCACCTGCATCACCAACTGCTGGTGGTCAGCCGCAATGTTCGATGATTCGAAAATCGGTGCCACTTCAAACTGACCCGGCGCCACTTCGTTATGGCGTGTCTTGATGGGAATCCCCAACGCATAGAGCTGGTGCTCTGCATCGGTCATATACGTGAGGATACGATCTGGAATCGAACCGAAGTAATGATCCTCAAGCTCCTGTCCACGCGGAGGACGCGCTCCAAAGAGTGTACGACCGCACATCACGAGATCTGGTCTGCGATAGAAGAACTCTTCGTCAATCAAGAAGTACTCTTGCTCAGCACCAACTGTCGACTCAACGCGCTGCGATTCTGTGTCGCCAAACAAGCGTAGTGCGCGGATAGCAGCATTGTGAATCGTTTCCAGTGATCGAAGAAGCGGCGTCTTGTTGTCAAGCGCATCCCCTGTCCACGAAGCAAACGCCGTTGGCACACACAGCGTTGCACCATTGCTATGACGCATGATGAACGCAGGTGAAGTTGGATCCCATGCCGTATATCCACGTGCTTCAAACGTAGCACGCAGACCGCCGCTTGGGAAGCTCGATGCGTCAGGCTCGCCCTGGATGAGCTCTTTGCCTGAAAACTGCGATATCGCCGAGCCATCGCTCGTCGGCATCACAAACGATTCGTGTTTTTCAGCTGTCGAACCCGTGAGCGGCTGGAACCAGTGTGTGTAGTGCGTTGCACCCTTTTCCATTGCCCACGTCTTCATCGCAAGCGCCACTGTATCGGCAATTGCCGGATCGAGCGCTGCACCACGCTCACGCGTAGCGAGCAGCGATCGCCACACTGGCTTGGACAAGCGTTGACGCAGCTCTTCAAGTGTGAGCACGTCAGTTGCGAATACTTCAGCAACAACATCCGATGGAGTTGGAACCTGAACACCGTCAAGGCGCCAGTTGCGCGCAATCGAGGCCATATCAACGTTCGATGACATATGCGTTAGCTCATACCCGAGAGTGGAAGATTGGTTGTTTCCTTGTGTGTGCTCAGCACCACATTGGTGAGCGTCTTACTGACACCCTTCCATTGCTGAATTGCTGAGAGAAGCTGCTCTAGCGCACTCGTTGTGCGAACACGAACCTTGAGCATGTGCGAGGCAGTGCCCGTGATCGCATGGCATTCGAGAATTTCTTTGCGCGTGCGACACTGTCTGCGGAACGCATCGTAGTGTACGCTTGTATCGAGGTCGACGAAAATGAAGGCCGTAACATCGAAACCACAGCTGGCAGGATCGAGAACAGTCGTATACTCGCGAATGATGCCGTCGGCTTCGAGTTTCTTGACGTGTTCACTGATGGTGGGCACCGATGTTCCGAGACGCTCGGCGATGTCACTCAAGCTCAGACGGGCGTGCTCTTGCAGCAACGCACATATATCTCTGTCGAGCTCTTTCACGTCTGTTCCTTACGTTTGTAAAGATTCGTCAGGACAAACTTAACGTTTTGCAATCATTCGACAACTCTGATGCGAAATATTCTCGTGTGGACATGGCGCACTGCGCTTGCTGGAATCGTCGGGATGATATCGGTTGTTGCCGTGTTTCGCATCGTACCCCCTGCGTTTACACCGCTCATGATGTGGCGGTTTGTGCAAGCGCCGTTCACTGGCACATCGATGCTGGTCCGGCATCAGTGGGTTAGTGCAGATAACGTCAATCCGACGGTGTTTCGGGCGGTGATCAACTCTGAGGACCGCAAATTCTATCGTCACGGCGGCATTGATTGGGACGCCGTGCGTGCTGCCGAGCGCGCAAATCCCGGTCGTATCAAACGCGGCAAACCACCACGTGGTGCCAGTACAATCACGATGCAGACCGCGAAGAACGTCTTCCTCGTTCCATGGCGATCAATGGTGCGGAAGGCATTCGAGGTCGTGTTTGTCTATCTGATCGAGGCGCTATGGGGCAAGCAGCGCATCCTCGAAGTGTACGTGAACATGATTGAATGGGGCGACGGCATTTACGGTGTGCAACAAGCTGCGAGACAGCACTTTGGTACAACGGCTGCACAGATTCGACCAGATCAAGCGGGCTTATTGGCAGCGGTGCTGCCGAACCCTCGCAAATTCAATGCAGGCAAGCCGAGTCCGTACATCAAACGTAAGGCGTCAGGCTTCCGCGGACGTGTCGGTGGCGGAGCTAGCTCGAAGTAGATCGAGGCACTGCTGCATATCATC
>JAURNF010000009.1 GCA_030830285.1 Candidatus Kapaibacterium sp. | reverse complement strand
TGAGCGAGAAGAGTCACGTGCCGGTGCTACCGAAGAGCTTCTGCGCGAGCTGGGAGAGATCGGGCGTGACTATGCTGCAATGGCCGTACAGTTGGAGACAATCGCTGGGACGTTGAATGACCTCGTCGAGCGTCAGGACGGCATGATTTCTGGCATGCGCGATAGTGTAGAAGCAGCGGTCAATGCCGTTGCTCCAAATCCGCACTTGATGAATGCAATGCAGTCGACAACGACGGCGCTTGAGAAGTTTAGTGAGCGCGTTGATGTGCTTGGAGCGCATTTGCAAACGTTGGAACGTCAGGAAGTCGAACGTCTCGTTCGCATTGAACTCGAGCGAATCTTGTCGCGATCAGTATTGGACGCATCCAAGAAATGAGCGCTCCGCAGCGAAAGCGACGTCGCGTCGAGATCTACTTCGTGCTCTATCTGGTAGCGCTGGTGCTCCTGATGCCAGATCGTATGGATCAGCAGGATGCCAATGTTGATACTCAAGCAATTGTGAATGCGCGCCTTGAGTTTAGTCCAGACCGAATGCGACTAACGTGCAATATCGAGCGTGATAGTGCGGGAATGATGCGCATTGAGTCGCTCGACTCGCTCAACGTTATCCGCTATACTGGCACGGTGACCGACCTCGAAGTATCTGCTCGCATTGAGGAGGTTGAGACTGGACAGATCCTCACTGTGCAGCCTGGTAGCTCCCCGACACCATTGTTCGCACTCGAGCATGAGCCGCAGCGGAACGCAGTGGTCTTTCGCTGGAATCCATCCGTTGATCAGATTGCAATTCACACCTATCGCGTAACTATTTCAGGCAGTGGTGTGCCAGTCCAATCGAACGGGGCTAACAGCAGCGACTACGATGAGATCCCAACGGGATTGCGCATGACGGGATCGACGCAGTTCGTACTTACAACACAGGTGAACAACGAACAGGCACCGACGATTATCACGATTGCAGGCGGACGTGACACGTTGGTTCTAAGAGATACATCGCAACAGTCACAGTTTGCTCAGACGCTCGGTGAGTTCTGGATTGAGCCAGCGCGTGATGTTGTGACGACGGTCTCGCAGCGCACGTGGACCAACCGATTGAGTATTGGTGGCGCTGATCCGTCGCGCGACCTTGTTGGGCTACCCGTGGTGCGTGTCATTGGTGAACAGATCGGAGATGTCCAGCGAAGCACTGACCAGCGAACGATCCTCCTTTCGGGGCGTGCACCGAGGACCGGATCGGTCACGGTAGAGGTTCGTGTAACACGACGGGATGGACAAACGCGTACAACGAGCTTTGTGGTGACAGCACACGCGATGCCGGCGGTGAACGCACCTGATGTTGTCTTCCCGGGGATTGATTATCAGTTCGATCCACGTCTGCCTTCGATCGAGAATGTTCGTGCAGTTATTCGTGATGGCGACCGTGAGATTGCGAGTACGACCGAGTCGGTAATTCGCTTCCGTGTAGCATCGCGTGATACCGGGCGCACATTCACATTTGAACGATTCGTTGATGGTGTCCGCGAGGGCGTTCCTCAGCCGATACTCGTGCGAAACTTCCCAGCACCAATCATCCGAAGCGTCGATCGAGGATCGGATGCACGTAAGAAGATCATTGTCGTGCAGTTTTATGCCGCTGACCGCAGCTCCAATCGTCCGCGACTACGAGTGCTTGATGGTAATGCCGCTGATGTGAAACGGCTTGCTGGGAATCTCCGCGCAGCTTCGTCGGAGCGTCCAACGGTGTCGTGGCTTGAGACCTTCGAAATCACGCAACGCGACGCGTCGCGTCCGTTTACGTTCCGAGTTCAGGCGTTTGATGACCGCGGCGTATCGAGTGCGCCCTGGGTGGAAGACAACTAGCGTTACCGTCCTCGTTCACGACGGTAGAGTCGGACGTTCTGCAGATGTTGCGCCCCGTTGGTGCCAAATCTGTGCATGCCACTGCCATCTCCCCGTGCAACAAAGAATAGGAATGCATGGCGTTCTGGATTGAGTGCAGCTTGCATTGCGGTTTTACCTGGGTTAGAGATCGGCCCTGGTGGGAGTCCCGTATGCATGTATGTGTTGAATGCATTGCGATCCTCAAGATCGCGATACAGGACTCGACGTTTCATCCCTAGCGCATACTGCACGGTTGGGTCGGCTTCGAGCCTCATGCCTTGTTGCAGACGATTTACGTAAACGCCAGCGATACGTGGCATCTCTGCAACTGCTGCAGCCTCTGATTGCACAATCGACGCAAGTGTGAGTGTTTGATGGCGTTGTGCTGTGGTGCCCAGGGATGACCAGACGCGCTGTGCTTGACGTGCCATTGTTGTGCCAACCGACGGTGCTTCGTCGCGCCAGAGTAGGTCGTACGTCTCAGGCATCAAGTAACCTTCCATGCTCGGCGCGCCAGGTGCATAGCGCTGCACAACCGAATCGTTCTCGCACCACCGCACAAACGCTGCAGAGTCAATCTCTGCCTTGCGTGCGAGGAGTCGTGCAACCTCACGATATGTCAGTCCCTCGGGAATTGTTACGCGCATGTGCGGACGTCGCTTCCCGCTAAGGAGTGCCACAAGGACGTCCCACTCAGTGTCGCTTGGCAAGATTTGATGCCAACCTGGTTGGACTGATCGCTGGGTGACACGAGCAATCAAACGCAGTGCGATCTTTGCAATCGCAGGTGTGGGGAGTGGAGCGTGTGCGTGCACGCTGTCAACAGCGCCAGCTGCGGAGGTTCCACGGGCAATAAACACCGTTGTGGGCACGTCGAGCTTCACTGGCAGCATAAGCGATACACTAACCAGTGCCACTGCAATCACGAGTGCGGCACAACAAAGAATGATGATGCGTAACGGTCGATGTTTCATGAGTTGGTTCCGAAAAATACCCCTGTTTCTCGCAATCATTGGCATGGGGCCAACTGGCGTACGCGCAGGCGACCTTGTTCCTGAGCTGTTTCTTGGTCCAGCATTCACCGCGATCAGCGGGACTGTGTACGCGGGGGCTGGCATAGGCGGGGGTGCAACGTATGCTCTAACTTCAACGCCACTTGGCGCACTGGAAGCACGGCTCGGAGTGATGCCAGTGTTTGGTACCAACCTTGAACGACAGGTTACGATCACACAGATTCACGTGCCCCTGATGGCAAGTCTGTCCTTCCTCGAGCTACCGCGTGATCGACATGGGCGTGGGGTTGGCGGTGCGATAGGCTTCGGCTTGACGGCAACGGTGGGGCATGTACACGAGCAGACGGCGTTCCAGCCAAGTGCGATGGTTGAACTCACGTTTGGAGCATTCCAACGTGGTGCGCTGAAATTGCGATATCAAACCACACTCAAGGATGTTGCGTCGAGCACCGGTGCCTCAGTCGGCTACCATTCGCTCGTCTTCATTGCATCGACGGTGTGGTAGTGGTGGCACCCGTAACTGTACGCACGAAGATGTCGTGAAGTGTCGGTGAACTCACTTCAAACTTGATCACATCCACACGGTCGTGAACATACGTGAGCACGTCACGTGTTGCAGTGGCCTCGTTGAGCGTTAACTCGATACGTCCTTGGGTTGCATGAACCACTGATGTTCCGGGCACATCGGATACCAGAGCGTGGTCGCCCGTGTATTCGATGTAGATCCGATTTGACCGGTATCGAGCGCGTACATCTGAAACGTTTCCACTCAGCACCACGCGACCTGCATTAATCAAAGCGATGTCATCGCAGAGGCGCTCTACTTGATCCATCTGATGGGTCGAGAGGATGATTGATGTGCCGCGCTCTTTGAGCTCTTTAATCACAGAGATCAATGTATCTGCGTTCACCGGGTCGAGACCGCTGAATGGTTCATCGAGAATAAGTAGGGATGGCTCGTGCAGGATTGTGGCGATGAACTGCACTTTCTGCTGCATGCCCTTGGAGAGCTCTTGAACTTTCCGCGACTCCCAGCCGGCGGCATCCATACGATGGAGCCATGCTGAGCCGCGGCGTAGTGCTTCACGAGCGTCTAGTCCCTTGAGTTGACCGAAGTACGTCAGTTGTTCTGCGACGGTGAGCTTTTTGTAGAGTCCGCGCTCTTCGGGCAGATAGCCGATTTTATGTTGTTGAAGGGAGGCCATTGGCTGTCCGTCGAGGAGGATTTCGCCTTCATCGGGCATGATGATGTTGGTAATCATGCGGATAAGGGTCGTTTTCCCCGCGCCGTTGGGTCCGAGTAGGCCAAAAATGCGTCCGGAATCGATCGACAGAGTGATCCCATCGTTGGCCATATGTGCGCCGAAGCGCTTGCGAATGTTGGTGATAGCGAGCATGGCGGCAAAGTACGTTGATCGGTCTGTAACAGTTGCACCCGATGGTTCACCTGACCTTTCGTAAATTCGGGCACTTTTTCCGTGTCCGGTGATGTTTAGCCGGTCATTGAACCACTACAATGGGGATGTACATGAAGGCGTTCGGCGAAATTTGGCGGTCGAACATATTCCAAAAGTGGCTTATGGCGCTCACAGGCCTCCTCCTCGTGGGGTTCCTGCTTGGCCATTTGTCGGGCAACCTCTTGGTATTCTTGGGCAAGGAAGACATTAACTCCTATGCTCACGGACTCCGCACGATGGGCCATGGAATGGTGATCTGGATTGTTCGCCTTGGGCTACTCTCAATGTTCGTCCTGCACGTAACGGCGGCGATCACGCTCTCGCGTCGCAATCGTGCGGCACGCCCACAGTCGTATGCAAAGGTCACGCCACGGAAGTCGACTGTTGCATCACGCACGATGCTGTACTCTGGCCTGCTCCTTCTCTCGTACGTCTTGTATCACCTCGCGCATTTCACATGGGGAGCGGTGCATGCAGGTAACTACGCGGGCCAAATCGGTTGGGAGTATACACTCGCCGATGGAACGCTTGTACCTGACGTCTATCGCATGGTCGTTGCAAGCTTTCAGGTCCCATTGATCGCAGTACTCTATGTACTGTCAATGGTTATGGTTGGCCTCCACCTTAATCATGCAATTGCAAGTGCCTTCCAGACCATGGGTGTGACAAACCAGCGGCTCGTTCCGCTGATTCGTCGCATCGGACCAGCACTCTCGTTCATCGTCGCCGCCGGATTCTCGGCAGTTCCGCTTGCAATCCTTGCAGGCGTGGTGAAGTAACATCGAACAAGGACACATGACACATGGCACTCAACAGTAACATCCCTGATGGACCGATTCAGCAGAAGTGGGACAAGCACCGCGCTGAGTTGAAGCTTGTCAACCCTGCCAACAAGCGGAAGTACAATGTGATTGTCGTCGGTACTGGCCTCGCTGGTGCATCGGCAGCTGCTACGCTTGCTGAGCTGGGCTACAACGTCTCGGCGTTTACGTATCATGATTCTGCTCGCCGCGCGCACTCGATTGCTGCGCAGGGTGGTATCAACGCAGCAAAGAATTATCAGAACGACGGTGACTCCGTATGGCGCTTGTTTTACGACACTATTAAGGGTGGCGACTTCCGCGCGCGTGAGTCGAACGTCTACCGTCTTGCACAAGTATCGACTAGCATCATTGATCAATGCGTAGCGCAAGGTGTTCCGTTCGCACGTGAATACGGTGGCTATTTGAGCAACCGTTCGTTCGGTGGCGCGCAAGTATCTCGCACATTCTACGCACGTGGTCAAACGGGTCAGCAGCTCCTGATCGGTGCCTACCAAGCGCTTCAGCGCCAGGTCGGACTCGGCAAGGTCAAGCTCCATAACAAGCAAGAGATGATGGACCTCATCGTCGTCGACGGCCGCGCTCGCGGTATCGTCACACGCGACATGGTCACAGGGAAGGTGCAGTCGCACATGGCTGATGCAGTGGTGCTCGCCACAGGCGGATACGGCAACGTGTTCTACCTCAGCACCAACGCAATGGCATGTAACGTTACTGCCACGTACCGCGCGCACAAGCGTGGCGCGTTCTTCGCTAATCCATGTTACACGCAAATTCACCCTACGTGTATTCCGCAGAGTGGCGATTACCAATCAAAGCTGACGCTGATGTCGGAGTCGCTCCGTAATGACGGTCGTATCTGGGTGCCGAAGCAAAAGGGTGACACACGTTCTCCGGATCAAATCCCAGAAACAGAGCGCGATTACTATCTCGAGCGGAAGTATCCGTCATTCGGCAATCTTTCGCCTCGCGACATCGCGTCGCGTGCGGCAAAGGAAGTTTGCGATGAAGGTCGTGGAGTAGGGCCGGGCGGTCTTGGCGTGTACTTGGACTTCTCTGATGCGATCCGCAGACTTGGTGAGAAGACCATTGCAGATCGCTACGGAAACCTGTTTGAAATGTACGAGCGCATCACGGGTGAGAATCCGTACAAGGTTCCGATGCGTATCTATCCTGCCGTGCACTACACGATGGGTGGACTGTGGGTCGACTACAACTTGATGTCGAACGTTCCAGGTCTGTTCGTTCTTGGCGAAGCGAATTTCTCCGACCACGGAGCAAATCGTCTCGGCGCGTCAGCACTGATGCAGGGTCTGGCAGATGGCTACTTCGTAATCCCATACACCATCGGTGGCTACTTCGCAAATGGTGGTCTGCAAGCGGTTGGCAATGATTCACAAGAAGCCCGCACTGCAGTACAGGAATCAGAACAGAAGATTGCTGCGCTTCTCGCCCTCAACGGCAAGCGCTCGCCGACATCGTTCCATCGTGAGCTTGGAAAGATCATGTGGGACAAGTGTGGCATGGCGCGAAACGAGCAGGGTCTCAAGGAAGCGCTCAAGCGTATTCCTGAGCTCCGCGAGGAGTTCTGGCAGAACGTCAAGATTCCGGGCTCTGGTGCAGAACTCAATCAGTCGCTCGAGCTTGGATTGCGCGTTGCGGACTTCCTTGAATTCGCAGAGCTCATGTGCTTTGATGCACTTCAGCGTAATGAATCATGTGGTGGACACTTCCGCGAAGAGTATCAAACGGAAGACGGAGAAGCCAAGCGTAATGATGATGAGTATTGCTATGCAGCAGCATGGGAGTACAATGGTGTTGGTGCAACGCCAACCCTTCACAAGGAAGACCTCTCGTTCGATAATGTCAAACTGGCAACACGGAGCTACAAGTAATGAACCTGCGACTTCATATCTGGCGTCAGTCAGGACCCGATGCTCAGGGAATGCTCAAGACCTACGACGTGCAGAACGTCAGCGAGCACATGAGCTTCCTCGAAATGCTCGACGTGTTGAACGAGGACCTTCTCACAAAGGGCGAGATTCCGGTCGCGTTTGATCACGATTGCCGTGAGGGAATCTGTGGTACATGCGGCATGGTCATCAATGGTCGTCCTCACGGACCGCTTGTTCGTACAACCGCGTGCCAGTTGCATATGCGCACGTTTAAGGATGGCGACGAGATTTACATTGAGCCTTGGCGCGCACGTGCGTTCCCAGTGATGCGCGATCTCATCGTCGACCGTGGTTCGTTCGATCGCATCATTCAGAAGGGCGGCTTTGTTAGTGTGAACACTGGCAACGCTCAGGATGGCAATGCGATTCCGATCTCGAAGAAGGACGCAGACCGTGCAATGGACGCCGCGGCGTGTATCGGCTGCGGTGCTTGTGTGGCAGCATGTCCGAACTCATCGGCGATGCTCTTCACAGCTGCAAAAGTTGGACACCTTGGTTCCTTGCCTCAGGGGCAGACAGAGCGTTCGACGCGCGCAATGAACATGGTGCTTCAGATGGACGCTGAAGGCTTTGGTGCGTGCACGAATCACTACGAATGCGAAGCTGCGTGTCCAAAGGGCATCAGTGCGGAGTTTATCGCACAGATGAACAAGGACTTCGTTGCGAGCGCATTTGGTGGTCGCGACTAACCCGAAACGCTACGCTAGCTCGGCTTAACTCACAGCCGCAACATACTCACGCACTGCCTGTTCGAATCCCACGAACAGCGCATGGCGTACGAGTGCGTGTCCGATTGACACCTCCTCGATCTCGGGGATTGTTGTGATCGGCGCGATGTTGCGTAAATCGAGCCCGTGTCCGGCTGTTACCACCAACCCCGCAGCGTGGGCGTATGTAGATGCCGACGCAATTCGCTCGAATTGAATGTTGAGTGCTGCAGCATTGCGAGCATTGGCGTATGTGCCTGTGTGAAGCTCAATGATGTCTGCACCACAAGCGACTGCTGCATCGATGTGCTGTGGATCTGGCTCGATAAAGAGACTTACGAGAATGCCGCGATCGTGGAATGCCTTGATCACATCAGTGAGGTAGTCCTCATTCCCGATCACGACAAGTCCACCTTCCGTTGTTAGCTCTTCACGACGCTCCGGAACAAGCGTCACAAGATCTGGCACAATGTCGAGCGCGATGCCAATGATCTCTGGAGTTGCTGCCATCTCGAGGTCGAGTTTCGTTGTGACCACGTCTCGCAGGACGCGCACGTCACGATCGTTCACATGGCGCCGGTCTTCACGCAGGTGACATACGATCCCGGCAGCACCGGCAAGTTCCGCAAGTACGGCGGCGTGCACAGGGTCGGGTTCAATCCCGCCGCGAGCCTCACGGAGGGTCGCTACATGATCGATATTGACGGCAAGGCGCATGTGAACCTCAGAGACAGGGTGCGTGTTTTCTGCTAGTGCAAAACTACCGTAACAGATTCGTTCGACAGATGTCTATCACCAAACTATCTTGCAGCTGACGTACAATTTCACCTCGATGGAGTTATCGATGACCTTCCTTCGCCACATGTGTCTGGTTTTCTCCCTAGCGGCCATTTTCTCCGCGAGCACAAATGTTCGTGCACGTGAGGCGGATGGCGCTATGAGTCCCGCTCTCAATGGCTTTATCCCGAACGTTGGGCAGTGGCCAGCGCACGTCCTGTATCTCCACCGCGAGCATAATCTCGATGTGTGGATCACGACGACCGGCGTTGTCATGGATCACCATTCGGTAGACCTTTCAAGTGATGTTCGAACGGGGCATGCAGTTGAGGTAACATGGAGTGGATCACGAGGCGGGAGCCCGCATTCGGAGCACGCACTTGCAACACGCGTCAACCTGATCCTCGGAAGTGATCCTGCGAAGTGGCGAACAAACATTCCTGTGTACGACCGTGTTCGTGTGCGGAATGTGTACCGTGGTATCGACGCATTGTACTCCATTGAAAACGGACATGTTCGGTACGACATGGACATTCGTCCGGGTGCCGACCTCACGGCGATGAGTGTAAAGGTGATTGGTGCTGACGGTGTTGACCTTGCGCCGGCATCTGTGAACCTCCGCACAAGTCTTGGATCCATTACGATGTCGGACCTCTTCGCAACGTTCACAAAGAGAGACGAGAAGCCGGCTGCTGTACCATTTGGTCTGATCCCTCAGGCTTCTGTAGCAGTGTATGCTACGTATGTCGGCGGCCCGTCGTACGATCGAACTGTGGGAGTCCGTGTGACCACAGATGGCGTTGTCGTTGGAGGATCAACGGATGCGTTGACATTTCCGGCAAACGCTGGGCGCTATCAGAAGACAATTGCTGGTCAGCTTGATGCGTTTGTCGCGCTGATGTCTCTTGACCTTGAGGACGTGGTGCAATACACCTTTTACGGCGGCAATGGAAACGATAAGATGACTGCGATGACAACCGACGCTAACGGCTCTGTCTTGTTTGTCGGTGAAACAACGTCGTCGAATCTTCCACTGTCATCGGGGGCAGCAGGACAGATCTATCGCGCGCAGCTGGATGGATTTGTCGCGAAACTTGACAAGGCAATGAGCAAGCTTGAGGTGGGAGTTTATATCGGCGGGAATCGCGACGATCAACCGACGAGCGTAGCGATTGATAATAGCGGCAACATCTTTGTTGCTGGTGGCACGAATTCAACAGCGGAGTTCCCAACTACGCTGGCGCATCAACGCACACCGGGCGGACAGAAAGATGGGTTCTTGTGTCGTCTTACACCGAATGGTGGATCGTTTGTGTTTAGCACGTACTTCGGCAGAGAAGGGAACGAGACGTTCACCGCGCTGGCCGTCAACGCCGGTGGAGAGCCATTTGTAACGGGCAGCACGTCGTCGTCGAACTTCGAAACTGCACCGACGCCAGGCCGGTTCTCATCGAATCGCTTGCCATATGACCGTACGTTTAACGGTGGTAATACAGATGCATTCGTCATCAAGTTCTTCTCCGACGGAACGCTGTCGAAGCGTGACGACGGCACCTACTCGACGTACTTCGGTGGCAATGGTGACGAGGCAGGTGCAGGCATCTTTGTTGATCAAACTGGTCGCGCTATCGTCGTGGGCACAACCACGTCAACAAACCTTCCTACGACAGGTGGATTCCAAACACAGATTGCTGGGCAGCGCGACATTTTTATGGCGGTTCTGTCGGATGATGGACGTTCACTTGTGTCGTGCACGTACTTTGGCGGTACGGGGAATGATGACGCCCTTGGCGCAGTAAATCTGAACGCGACTGCCACGGGGGTTCTCTACGGTACAACAACATCGAGCGATTTCCCAACGAGTGGCCTTAGCGCCATGACGGAGCGCATCGGTCCTTCTGATGGATTCATCTCCATTATTAACACATCATCAATCGTTCGCTCAACGCTTGTGGGCGGTTCCGGTGCTGACTCTGTGATTTCTGCAGCACAGGATGCTCAGGGCGACACGTATTACAGTCTTGCTTCGACGTCGACGGATCTTCCGGTGTCCGACTCTGTGCTTGCGCCAGTTTCCCCAGGTGGATCGGACGGGTACGTCGGCAAGTATGCGACCGGACTGCTCGCGTTACGTTCGCCAGCAGGTGGAGAGGATTGGTGTATTGGTTCGAATAACACCATTACGTGGTCTGGCGAGGAAATGCTCACCAACGAGAAGTACTTTGTTGAACTTTCGACCGACGCTGGCAACACCTGGTCGATTCTCGCGAAGGACCTTACGGTTCGATCATTCATCTGGAAGCCGGATGCAAAGCTTGCGCCTGGTTCAAACTATCAAATCCGTGTGCAGACCACCCGTGGACACGAAGCGGCGAGCGCGAACTTCTCGCTTAATGCTGGTCCAGCTATCACGGAACAACCAAAGGATGCGTCGGCATGCACAGGCGCAATCGAACTCTCTGTGGTTGCCACGGGGAACGGACTCAAGTATCAGTGGCGAAAGAATGGAGCTGTTGTTCCTGGTGCCACTACGTCGAGGTATCGCATTGCTGAGGTGAATGCTGCAAGTGCTGGGAAGTACGACGTCGTCGTCACCGGAGCATGTTCACCACAGGCTACCTCGCGTCAGGCCACTGTCTCCGTAGGCACACCAACCGCCATCACAACCCAGCCGTCGGCAGTAACGGTCGATGAAGGCAAGGGCTTCTCGTTGAAGGTAGTAGCGACAGGATCTACGCTTGAGTATCAGTGGCAGCGCAACGGACAGGACATTGCGGGTGCGACAACTGCGGAGTACGCTGTTGTCGCGTCGACGAAAGCAGACGAAGGTGTCTATATCTGTGTCGTTCGAGGTGGATGTGGCACAGTTTCGACAAATCCGGTTTCCGTCACAATTACTCCATCGACATCAGTCGACGACGAACTCTCATCAACGGGGATTGCTGTGCTTGGTCCGCAGCCGGCATCAGACCGCATTGCCGTGCGCATCGCATCGCTCCAGCCACAGGATTGGACGTTGGTCATTCGCGACCAACGTGGTGGTATCGTGGCCACCCACGCACTCGGATATCTACCAGCCGGTACCGTTGACGTGCAAATCCCATTGAGCGTGATTGCCTCAGGGGCATATTCGCTTGAACTAACGGGCGGAGCGGAGACGCGTCGCACACAGCTACTCGTAATACGATAGGATATAACGACATACGACGAATGCTGATCAGCGTATGCGCCATCAGGGTCAAGGCCCTGATGGCGCTACGTTGTTTGTATGCGTAGGACTACGTAACTCTTTCGTTTAACGCGTGTTGTTATCAGATTACCCGAACAACTATCCACGCGTGAGCAACCTATGAACATGTTTCTACGCCTTGTCTGTCTGACAGTCTTCATGTCGGCATTCATGCCCCTTGCCACTTCAGCATCTGTAGGCGTTCCGCCTGCCGCTGTCGATGGCTTTATCGCAAATGTCGGTCAGTGGCCAGTCGAGGTCCTGTTCTGTGCTCGTCAGAACGGCGCGGACGTTTGGATTACACGAACTGGCGTTGTTGTTGATGCCTACGACATCGACAAGCTCAACGATCGCCGTGTTGGTGATATCGAGCGTCAGGTGTTCGTTGGACAAGCGCGTCCCGCGCGCGTGTCGACGGGCGCACCAATTGCGACAGTTACATTTTTCCGTGGATCCGGTGCACAGCTCAGCGCGCCTGTCTATTCGAGCGTGTTGCTCGGTGACGTTGTCCCGGGCGTTGGATTCTCGTTTGTCCGCAATGCTGATGGCCGCGTTGTGCGCACGATGATTGCTGCACCAGGTGCAGATGTATCACGGTTGGCGATCGAGCGTATTGGTGCTTCGAACGAGTTGATGGACGTCACGATCGTAACATCGACAGTGTTCGGTACATACCTCGGTGGACCGCAAAAGGATGAAATCAAGTCGGTAGTCCGCCTCTCGAATTCTGACGTGATCGTTGCAGGAACGACACAGCAGCTCGAATTCCCGCAGGGAACGACAGGTGGTTATTCAACGACGCTGAAGGGCACGTCCGACGGCTTCGTTGCGCGCTATGATTGGAAGCTGCAAAAGGTTCGCTCCTACACCTTTATCGGTGGTGGTAGCGACGACCGCATCCACGACGTCGCGATCGATAAGCAGAACAACGTGTACGTCTGCGGTGAGACAAACTCCTCAGACCTGCCGACGACATCTGGCGTGTCAGGTAAGATCTACAAGGCCGGACAAGACGCATTCGTCGCAAAGCTTGATTCCACACTTAGCAAGCTTGGTGTGTGCTTCTATCATGGCGGCAACAAGGATGATATGGCCTATGCCGTTGCTGTTGACGTGAACGGTCTGATGTACCTCGCAGGTGGCACGAATTCGACGACGAACTTCCCAGTGACATTCCCTGTGACGATCAAGATTAATATCCCAGGAGGCTGGGGACGTCCACCATCAACGCGTGACGAACCAGGTGGCGGCGCGAACATGGGTCAGATCGACGGATTTATCGCATCGTTCTCGGTGAATGGTTCAATCCAGCAGTCGCGCTTCTTCGGTCGTGAAGGTATCGAGTACTTCAACGACATGGCTGTCGACAAGTCGAGCTCGGTCTACCTTACAGGTGTCACAACATCTGCCAACTTTGAAACAGCGCCCACATCCGATCGCTTCTCGTCTGGCCGTGTTCCATACGACCGAACATTCAATGGCGGTAACACGGACGCGTTTGTCGTGAAGGTTAACAACGAACTCGCACTTGCTAAGTCTGACGACGGTACATACTCAACGTTCTTCGGTGGCGACGCAGAAGACGCAGGTCGCGGCATTTTTGTCGACGAACTTGGTCGTGCAACTGTCGTTGGTGTAACTACATCAAAGAACCTGCCGACAGTTGGAACACTGTTTACACAGCGCATCGGCGATCAAGACATCTTCATGGCCGTGCTGAGTGACGATGGACGTGAGCTGAACAGTGCAACCTACTATGGTGGTAGCGCTCGTGAAGAAATCATGGGAGCTGTGCAATACCAGGGTACGGGTACAGCTGTTATCTATGGCAGCACAACATCGATGGATTTCCCAACTACAGGCGATGGTGCGGTGTCAGAGCGCGGCGGTGCAGCCGACGGTTTCATTGCGCTGATCAATACCTCGACGAACAAGTTTGCTACGCTCATCAATGGTGATGGCGACGATACTGTTCGGAGTGTTGCCGTTGACCATGTCGGCGACCTGTACTATGCAGTGGCAACAACCTCGAAATCGCTTCGTGTGCACGATTCTTCTGCCGCTCAGTATTCGGCAGGCACAGACATGTACATCGCAAAGCATGCATTCGGCGTTCTTGAACTCACATCGCCAGCCGGCGGTGATACATGGTGCGTTGGTTCGAATCGTACGATCTCGTGGTCGACACTTGGCTTTGCAGATACGACGAATTTCTATGTGCAGATCGCTCCTGAAGGCACAGAGAACTGGACAGATCTCAAGCAGCGTGTTGTTGGTCGCAACCTTCAGTGGAAGGTCACATCGATGCCAACTGGTCGCTATGTGGTTCGCGTGAGTTCATACCGTGGGCACGTCAGCGAGCTGCTGACACCGCTCACGATTTCGAATCCGCCAGCAATCGTCAAGCAACCAAGTAATGCCAGCGCATGTGGCGGCAAGCCAGTTACGCTGACAGTCGAAGCAAATGGCGCATCGCTCAAGTATCAATGGCGCAAGGGCTCTGTTGACGTCCCAGGCGCAACATCGCCATCGTACACTATCGCAGCTGTCGATCAATCAACGATTGGTCAGTACGCGTGCACTATCAGTGGTGCGTGTACACCAAGTGTTGTATCCCAGCCAGTAACCGTGTCCATTGGTGTAGCAACGGCAATTACAACACAGCCAGGCGGACTTACAGTTGAGCAGAACAAGTCGTTCACACTTCGTGTTGCTGCGACAGGCTCGACGCTTGCGTACCAATGGAAGAAGGATGGCTCGCCAATCTCTGGTGCAACGCTCGCAGAGTACACTATCCCGACAGCAGCACTGAGCGATGCAGGCAGTTACGTCTGCGTGGTCGAGGGTGGTTGTGGAACAGTAACATCTGAAGCTGCCACTGTCGTGGTAACACCAACAACGAGCGTCGATGAAGATCGCCTGTCGGATGTTGCCTGGCTCCGCATGATTGGACCTAGTCCTGCCAACGAGCAGGTTTCGATTGACCTCGTAGGTGGCGGTGAAGAGTATGAGTTGACCATCCTTGACCTGCAGGGACGGACAATGTCGACGGTCGCTCTCGGACACGTCAACGAAGTCCGTCGTGTCTCGATCGCTACAGATCAGCTCTCAGCAGGTGTGTACCTTGCGCAGTTCCGTTCAGGAAATCGCATCGGACATGTTCGCTTCACGGTGGGCAACTAATCGCGCCGGATAGCACGACGCTCGTACAATTCGACATCATTAACGCCGTCGCTGAGCTCCTTCGGGAACCCGGCGACGGCGTTTTCCGTTCGACCAGCGCTCAACGGCATTAGAAGAGCACCCTAAACAGGACCATAATAGTCGTATATTTGCCCCATGAATTCAGAACAATCCATCCTTGACGACGTTGTTGGAAGCGAGTATAAGTACGGTTTCACAACCGATATCGAGCAGGAATTGCTGCCACCAGGCCTCAATGAGGACGTGGTACGGTTTATTTCTGCGAAGAAGGAAGAGCCTGAGTGGATGCTCGAGTGGCGTCTGAAGGCCTTTCGTCAATGGCAAAGCATGCAGGAACCTGTGTGGCCAAATGTCAGCTACCCAAAGATTGACTTTCAAGACATCATTTACTGGGCGGCGCCAAAGAAGAAGGATGGTCCTGCCTCGTTGGACGAGGTGGATCCCGAGCTTCTCGCCACGTTCGAAAAACTGGGCATTCCACTCGAGGAGCAGAAAGTCCTCGCTGGAGTTGCCGTAGATGTCGTGCTTGATAGTGTTAGCGTGAAGACAACGTTTCAGGACAAGCTCAAAGAGCTTGGCATCATCTTCTGTCCGATCAGCGAAGCACTGCGCGACCACCCTGAACTCGTCCGACAGTATATCGGAAGCGTTGTTCCGCCGAGTGACAACTTTTACGCTGCATTGAATTCAGCGGTGTTCAGCGATGGATCATTCGTGTATATCCCAAAGGGTGTGCGCTGTCCAATTGAGCTCAGCACCTACTTCCGCATCAATGCCCGCAATACGGGTCAGTTCGAACGAACACTCATCATTGCGGACGCAGGTAGCTATGTGAGCTACCTCGAAGGCTGCACAGCCCCACAGCGTGACGAGAATCAGCTTCATGCTGCAGTTGTCGAGCTGGTTGCACATGAGCGTGCAGAGATCAAGTATTCAACGGTGCAGAACTGGTTCCCAGGCGACAAGGACGGTAACGGAGGCATCTACAACTTCGTCACCAAGCGCGGTATATGTGAGGGGGCACACAGCAAAATTTCGTGGACGCAGGTCGAAACAGGTTCTGCGATCACATGGAAGTATCCAAGCGTTGTACTCAAGGGCGACCACAGTATTGGTGAATTCTATTCCGTAGCGGTTACCAACAACAAGCAGCAGGCCGACACCGGCACCAAGATGCTCCACGTAGGGAAGCACACACGGAGTCGCATCGTTTCGAAGGGCATCTCTGCAGGAGTATCGCAGAATAGTTATCGTGGCCTCGTGAAAGTGTTGAAGGTTGCTGAAGGGGCTCGCAACTTCTCGCAATGTGATTCATTGCTCATTGGTGATGCATGCGGAGCGCACACGTTCCCGTATCTCGAGATCGCGAATGCAACAGCCACTGTAGAGCACGAAGCAACAACATCGAAGATCGGCGAAGACATTCTGTTCTACTGCAATCAACGTGGCATCGACACTGAATCTGCAGTAGCGCTTATTGTGAATGGCTACGCCCGTGAAGTACTCAATCAGCTTCCAATGGAATTCGCCGTGGAAGCACAGAAACTCCTTGCAATATCACTCGAAGGTAGCGTCGGATGACACCAATCCTTAGCATTCAACAACTCACAGCTGGCATTGAAGAGCGAGAAATTCTCAAGGGAATCGACCTTGTTGTCAACCCAGGTGAGGTCCATGCGATCATGGGGCCAAACGGTTCAGGTAAGTCGACTCTCGCGTCGGTGCTCGCTGGACGTGAGGACTACACCGTTACTGGTGGTTCAGTGACGTTCATGGGTAAGGACCTTTTGGAGATGGCCCCCGAGGAGCGTGCGCGTGAGGGTATGTTCCTGGCGTTCCAATATCCAATCGAGATCCCTGGCGTATCGACGGCTAACTTCATCAAGACTGCCGTTGGTGAACTCCGCAAGCATCGCGGTCATGATCCACTCGAGCCTGCAGCATTCCTCGCTCTGATGCGTGAGAAGATGAAGCTGGTTGAAATGGATTCATCGTTCCTGAATCGCTCACTCAACGAGGGATTCTCCGGTGGAGAGAAGAAGCGCAACGAGATTTTCCAGATGGCGATGCTCGAGCCAACACTCGCGGTGCTCGACGAAACTGACTCAGGTCTAGATATCGATGCACTTCGCATAGTTGCACATGGCGTGAATGCGTTGCGTTCACCAACAAATGCAACAGTGGTGATCACGCACTATCAGCGCCTCCTTGATTACATCGTGCCTGACGTCGTGCATGTTCTCTGGAACGGACGTATCGTGCGTTCGGGTGACAAGTCGCTCGCGCTTGAACTCGAAAAGCGTGGATACGACTGGATCAAGAACGAAGCAGCGGTGGAGGCATAAATGGCCCGTGAGGCATTCCGCAACAACGTTTTGCGTGCGCACGAACTGCTTGCCAGCCGATTGAATGGTAATGCTGCAGCGCCACTGCATCAACAGCGTGTTTCAGCACTGCAGACGTTTCTCGACCAAGGCGTTCCGACAACGCGCCACGAAGAGTGGAAGTACACCAACGTTCTTCCGTTCATTGGTAGCGAGTTTGTCACCTCCTTGGATGCTGATACTGCAGTAACAGCATCTGACTGCGCGCGAGCTATGGGTTCGCTTGCTGAAGCGCTTGATGGCGGGTGGCGAGTTGTATTCGTCAATGGACACATCTCTTTGCAACTCTCGAGCATTCCTGAACATGTCAACGGTCTGCGCATTGAACCGCTCACTGATACGCTGATTGCTGAGCATCCAGAACTTGCGACGGTGGCAGGTGCAAACGTGGCAACCTCAACAAATCCGTTTGTCGCGGCCAATCTTGCACTTGCGAACAATGGCGTTGTCATCCGTGTTGGTTCCAACATCCAACTTGAGCGTCCGATTCACGTTGTATGCATTACTGATGTGCGTGCATCGCACCGACTTGCAACACCACGTGTTGTATTGCTGGCGGAAACAGGCTCAAGTGTTGACGTTGTTGAGTCGCACCATACGTTGGGTGATTTGATAGCACTCGATGTAACAGTGGCCGAAGTAGCCGTTGCAGCGAATGCGCATGTTCGGTATCACAAGGTCTTGGACGACGGTGGAGCTCTGCGTCACATCGGTGACATGCGTGCCGATGTATCGCGCGACGCAACATTTACAGCCCATACTGCGTGTCTTGGCGGTGACTTTGTCCGTAACGACGTTTCAGTGCGTCTGTGTGAACCATCGAGCCAGGGCTTTCTTTTCGGTACGTCAGTCCTTCGCGATCATGAGTACGCCGATAATCACACGACGGTTGATCATTGCGTCCCACACTGTCACAGCGAAGAGCTCTATAAAGGCATCTACAATGATTCCTCTGTTGGTGTGTTTAACGGCAAGATCTATGTTCGGCCGCAAGCGCAAAAGACAACGGCGTATCAGTCGAGTCACGCCATTCTCCTGAGTGAGCGTGCGCAAATGAATTCAAAGCCTCAGCTTGAGATCTGGGCAGACGATGTGAAGTGCTCGCACGGTGCTACCACTGGTCAGCTCGACGAAGACGCAGTATTCTATCTGCAGTCCCGTGGCATTGATGCAGCGAAAGCACGAGCGCTGATGAC